>JAOZUU010000047.1 GCA_029938515.1 Desulfobacterales bacterium
CGTGAGAGTCTTTTCAGATAACCATAATAATGATCGGAGTATCGCATTTCATAAGTCCATAGCGTATAGGACTTTTCGTATTTAAGTGAATGCCGGTCAGCATAATCCGCTGGAAAGAGGTTTACAGCGATCCATTGCTGGGTAAATTTGTGTGAAAGGTGGGTTAAAACGGATGCTAACGTTTCTTTAGAAAGCGCTTCCGGATCCAATACAAACACATGCATACAATTGGTCAGATCCGATAAATTGATTCCGATATTCGAGCGATGGACCATAATGATCGCTATTGGAAGGTCGGCTTTTTTTAACGCAAAAAGAGTGCGTTCGTATTTTAAGCCAGCTTTGCCATATTCAACCGACAATTCATTATCAAAGGTCATTTCCGGGGCAAGATCGAATGCGTTGAGCATAAGGCCGCCGGAAATCTGTTCGTAGAAAGTTTTCAGGAGCGCAAGATCTGCTTTTGTGGTCTCAGATAGGTGATAGGCATCCGGTAGTGATAGCTGCTTTTTAACAGGCTTTTGGACATGAAAATAGGCAAATGAATCCAATGAACAGATTTTTGAATTTTTTACGCTTCGGGCCACGCCGCCAAAAACTTGGTTTGGAAATTTATTTTCTGGTCTGTAGTAGATGATGGCGTATTGCATTCGATTGGCTTCAAGGCGATATGAATCATTAATGTAACTTCCAATTTGGCTCAACACCTTCGGCCCCGCAATTCTCGCGTCGGCCCTGGCTGCGAAGTGATGCATCATCCAGGTATATTTATAGACGCGCTGCAGCGCGATTAGCCCATTAATGACTCCTTTATCCTGAAAGATGAAATGTCTGCTGACATTTTGGGGCTTGTGGTAAAGCTTTTCAAGAGTCTTTTTGATTGCGCGCCGATCTTCATGAAAAAAAGCATATTTCTTAGGGTAAATAAAACCGGTGTCAAAAAAGAAATCCCACAGAGCATCCATGTTTGTGGAATTGCATAATAGTGTGCGCTGATCTTTGGCCTGCTGTAAAAAGGCTACCAGTTTGGTATGATCGCGCATATTCATATCCGTAAAAACAATACCGCAGACAAATAGGCCGTCGTTTACATTCTGTTCAACCAAGAGTGTTCGATGAACTACCCGCGCGCTGCAATTGATGCTGAAGATGTTGGAAAGCCTCAATTCCAGTGAGGGTATTAACATGCCGGGTAACAACACTGATTTTTGCTCATCTTCATTTACGGCAAAACCTGACCCGGATATCTCATTAATGTCTAGAATTACCACCTTTCCGGTTAGTGGATGTTGAAAGCTTATGTGCAGTGACGGAACCGGTTTCACACGTTCACTTCTGTATTTCTTGGGTTTCTGTACCGGGATATTGCTCTGGACAGGCGACAGGACAACAACGGGTTTCGCGTGAAAAAAATCTTTGGGCACAATTCGGCACGCGCCCGAATAGATAGTATCCTTCGATGCGGTAAGGGTTGCCTTCCAGACCGTATCAGTGATCAAGCAAGACTGGACGTCCCCTTGCTTGACATTTATGGCCGCGCTGAATGCTTCGGCATGAAAATCCAATAATTCTCCGGTAAAAGCGGTTCCGTTTTGTTCTATCCGTAGCGTAACACGATCACAGGGGTGGCGCATGACTTTGCGGGAATTTAGTTCCGTACCGGTTGCAGGAAGGGTGATGCGGATACCCTCAGCATCCATGTGATTCAATTTTGGAATGGCAACTATCAATTTATTGTTGTATTTAATATGCAGATGATGAAGCTCATCGGCTTTCAATTGATTAAAATCAATTCCATCATCCAGCCATGCACAAGTCAACTGATTGCCCATACATGGCTGGGGGATGGCATCGCGGCTGATGGTTTGTTTCTGATCAACGCGCTTGAAAATAAATGAGATCGGACGCTGAGAAAAACTTAGCCTGTTTATACTATTAATTATAGAATCTATTTCCAGGGCTTGACCCTTCGCCTTCGTACGGACTTCCATGCTTAGAGAATTGCGCTGAATTTGCTCGCTGGTTAACATGTCACCTCATTAAATTCAGTAATAGACGCTAAATCGACCGGCCCAATACCGCCCCCTCGAAGATAGCAGATTTAGCCGTTCGCGGTTTTACACAATCACCGATGCGATGAACTTCATAATTTAATGATTGAATGTCGTCAAATATCGTTTCATTGGGTTCGCTGCCAACGGCAATCACCACGCGCTGTGCCTCAAGGTAACTTTCATGGTTATCGGTATCCGCTACAACAACACCATCATCTTTAATCTCCAAAACTTTAGCGAGGGTTAATATTTGAACATGATTTTCTTTTAGTTTGTGCAGCAATATTTTTTTAGTAATGCTTTCAAGGTTGCCGCCTATTTGGGCGGTTATCTCCACCATAGCGACCGTACAGCCCTGTTCGGAAAGATGCAGCGCCACTTCGCATCCTGTGGCCCCTCCACCAATGACCACTGTTTTTTGATATGGGGACCCATTACCGTTGAAGGAAACGTCAAAGGCAACCACATGGTTTTTATTGATACCTTCAATATCTGGGGAGATTGGCACGGCACCGGTGGCCAGTATCACCACCCCGGGTTGTACTTTTTGAACCGTTGTGGCGGTGGCCCGGCAGCCGAGATGGCATGTCACGCCGTATTTTTCCACTTGCGTTTTCTGAAACCGGATTAGGCTCTGTAATTCTTTTTTATAGCCGGGAATGCTGCCGATGATTAAATTCCCCCCGAGTTTTGTCTGCTTTTCAAAAAGATGGACATCGTGCCCCCTTTTAGCTGCCACCCAGGCCACATTTAATCCTCCCGGACCGCCTCCGATGACCATGACTTTTTTAGAACGCTTCACGGGTTTAAACACCATTTTCGTTTCGCGACATAGGCTGGGATTGACCAGACATTCTAAGCGCCCGCGCTTAAAAATCGACTCCATACACGTGTTGCAGGCAATACATGTTCTGATATCGTTGAAACGTCCCGCCTGGGCCTTTTTAGGCAATTGGGGATCCGCCATTAATCCCCTGCCGATGCAAACGAGATCCGCTTTGCCGTCGGCGATGACCTCCTCGGCCGTTAATGGATCATTAATTCTGCCCACGGCCATTACCGGAACGTTCAACGCGTTTTTAATTGTTTGCGCTGCATCCGCCAAACATGCTTTTTCCATGAAGATGGGCTGACAAATCCATTCCGGGGTTGCATCATTTCCGGCTGAAACCTGTACGGCATTGACGCCGGTATCCAAGAGGAACTTTAATATCTCAATGCTTTGATCTATTGTCAGACCGTTTGTAACAAATTCCTGCGCACTGATTTTGAAGGAAAGGGGAAACTCTTTTCCCAGTCGATCGCGTATTTCACGAACAATTTCCAGGGCGAACCGTGTTCGTCCTTCTATGTCTCCGCCGTAGGCATCGGTTCGAACATTGGAAAACCCGGATAAAAATTGGTTCACCAAGTAGCCGTGGGCACCGTGTACCTCGATGAGTTCAAATCCCGCTTCACGGGCACGCACCGCAGCTGCACCAAATTTTACAACCAATTCCCGAATGCCGTCCAAGGTTAACGGCGTCACATCACCCCGCATGGTCGGGCACGGTAGAGGTGACGGTGCCAACGGTTTTTGTCGGATGACTTTGGATGATGTTTGCCGGCCGGCATGATGTATCTGAATGGCGGGAATTGCCCCCCCACTTTTAATGACCGCTGCGATTTTTGATAGGCCCTCAACATGACGATCATGATCGATGCGAGCCTGGTTACGGGACACCACCCCCTCCGGCGAAACGGCGCATGCTTCCATGATTACCATGGCCGGACCGCCTTCGGCCCGTCTTCGATAATGCTGGATTGTTTGGTCCGTGATAGTGCCGCCATCCTCCAATAAAAAAGAAGCCAATGCGGGCAGTACGATCCTATTTTTAAGTTCAATGTTCATGATCCGAAAAGGTGAAAACAGATGATTCATGGCCAACCTTTCTTTATGGAGGATGTGCAGGACTTATGAGAAGCACACATTTACGCTTCTTTTTGTCTTTAAAGCAAGAATTTTCTAAAACCGGATATGAGCACATTTTCGCCGGATTCCAGTGTTTGTTTGATGATTTTGAGCAGAGTATTGACTGTTTCGTTGGATTTCTATCTGGCAAGCTTGTGTTATTTGAACAAAAATTGAAATTTTTCAGAGGTCTTGTAAACATGAAACCCCAAGCCTCTCCATTGAAGGGCGTCCCCCCATGGGCGAGTTTCAGACGTCCTCGTTTGGTTTCCTTGGCATTGGTAAAAGCGCCTTTTTGATACCCGAACAATCCACTTTCTAAATGATGATCCCTGCCTCTTCCGGATCAAAGGGTTTGAACAGATAGTCCTGAGCTCCGTTTTTCATCGTGTCGATGGCCGTGGCGATGGAACCGTACGCAGTAATCATGACGATAGTGACATCCGGATCGTTTTCGGTCATATGCCGTAGGAGATCCAGCCCGCTTATTCCAACTTTGTATTCAATCATTTTTCGAAAAAAATCTAGGCATGAGGCCACCGGGGTTTCCGGATCTCCCTTTCCAGATCTTTCTTGCCAGGCCACCGGTTTAAAATCCATCCTCTTTGTTTTGCGGTGATAAATCTATTGACATTGATACCTTTATTGTGCCATAAAAACCGCTTATGATTTTTCATAGCCCCTTTCATTTTGCGATTCTTCTATCTGCTCATGGATCTGGAAAAAACAAACAGGGTCGAATCGTGGATATGAGAAAAACAAACAGGGTGAAATTTACAGGGATAACGAACAACATCCATGTTTTTTCAGTTTTATAAGGAGTCATAATGGGATCGAAAAAAAAAACTAACAAGAGCGGATCTGTTTTGGTTGTGGGTGCAGGCATCGCAGGCATGCAGGCGTCCCTTGATCTGGCCGATGCTGGATACTTCGTTTATCTCGCAGATAAATCATTCGCCATTGGTGGGATCATGAGTGCGTTAGACAAGACATTCCCCACCAATGACTGCGCCATGTGAGTCATCTCCCCAAAACTGGTCGAGGTCGGCCGGCACCTGAACATAGAACTGCTTACAAATACCGAACTTTTGGACCTTAAAGGCGAACCCGGAAATTTGACCGCCTCCATCCATCAAGAGGCCCGGTTTGTCGATCTGGCAAAATGCACAAGCTGCGATGAATGTACCAAGGTCTGCCCCATAACGCTGCCCAACGAATACGACGAAGGCCTGTCTGATCGAAAAGCGATCTTCAAGCAATATCCCCAGGCGATTCCCGGAGCCTTTGGCATCAGCAAGCGTGGCACAGCCCCTTGCAAGGCCACTTGCCCGGCACATGTCAGCATTCAGGGCTACATCGCCCTCATCAATCAGGAAAAATACGGGGAAGCACTGGCGCTTTTCAAGGAAGATCACCCCTTCCCGGGTATTTGCGGCCGAGTTTGCCATCATCCCTGTGAAGAGATTTGTACCCGCGGTGATGTGGACCAGCCCCTGGCGATTCGGGAGTTGCACCGGTTTCTGGCTGACTGGGAGCTGGGTCAGGAGCAACCATTCATTCCCGAGATATCCAATCCGCGCGAAGAAAAAGTGGCCGTTATCGGATCGGGGCCAGCCGGCCTGACAGCGGCATATAGTCTCGCCAGAAATGGTTATCAAGTAACGATTTTTGAAAAACTGCCGGTTCTCGGCGGCATGATGACCGTGGGTATTCCTGAGTACCGTCTGCCAAGGGATATTCTCAACAGCGAAATCAAGGTGATTGAGGAGATGGGTGTCACCATCAAAACCGGCCTCACTTTTGGCAAAGACATCACTCTCGAAAGCCTCAAAGCGGATGGATTTTCCGCCCTGTTCATGGCCATCGGGCTGCACGGTGGACGCGCGCTGGGTGTTGAAAATGAAGATATTGATGGTGTGCTTCAAGGGGTCGACTTTCTCCGTGACTCAGCCCTGGGAAAAGACGTATCCATCGGTGAGGACGTCATCGTTGTCGGCGGTGGTAACGTGGCCATTGACGTGGCTCTGACGGCCAAACGCAAAGGCTCCAATGTAACCCTGGTATGCTTGGAGGCACGCGATGAGATGCCGGCCTGGGAGCATGAAATCCAGGAGGCCCTGGAAAGCGAAATTCAGATTATCAACAGTTTTGGGCCCAAGGCATTTTTTATCGATAAGAGTCAAAAAGTGTCCGGAATCGAGTTCAAAACTTGCTCCGCTGTATTTGACGACCAGGGCCGTTTCAACCCTTCCTACGATGATAACGCGTGCCAGCCGATTTTCGGCGACACTGTTATCGTCGCCATCGGCCAGAGCACGGATACAACCTATATCAAAGAGCAGGGAATCAGCCTGACCCGCGTCGGAGGGCTTGAAGCCGACCCTGTCACGCTACAGACCCCTATTGATTGGGTATTTGCCGGGGGTGACGCTTTTTACGGACCTAAATCCGTGGTGGAAGCCGTCGCCTGTGGCAAGGAAGCCGCCGAAAGTATTCATCGATTTATCAATAATATTGATCTGACTGAAAATCGGGAAAAGGTCTGGGATTTCGAAAAACCGGATATCTCCCTGGAATTGGTAAAAGAAAGGACCCCGGTGCGCTGTCTCGATCCGGAGGCACGCGAATGCAACTTTCTGGAAGTTTCCTTTGGCTATGATGAAAATGAAGCCAAAATAGAGGCCAACCGATGCCTGGAGTGCGGTATCTGCTCGGAATGCTATCAGTGCGTAAAAGCGTGTCTGGCCGAGGCCATCGACCATACCCAAGTATCGGTCGATAAAGAGCTATCGGTCGGATCGGTGATTCTTTCCGCCGGCACGGATACTTTCGATCCGTCTGGTTTGGCGGAATTTTATCACTATGGAAAGAATCCGAACGTCATGACCAGCCTGGAATTCGAGCGGATCTTGAGTGCCTCCGGGCCGACCATGGGACATCTGATACGGCCATCGGATGAAAAGGAACCCAAAAAGATCGCCTGGCTTCAATGCGTCGGCTCCCGAGATACAAACAAATGCGGTAACGGATACTGCTCTTCGGTCTGCTGCATGTATGCCATCAAGGATGCAATGATTGCCAAGGAGCACTCCGGTGGCGACCTTGATTGTGCCGTTTTCAACATGGACATACGTTCGTTTGGCAAGGATTATGAAAAATACTATAACCGGGCAAGGGATCGGGAAGGTGTCCGGTTCATTAAAGCGCGTACTCACACCATCGTTGACGACCGCGAAACCGGCGACCTTGTTCTCGGCTTTGTCGATGAAAGCGGAAATCATATAGAAGAAAGATTTGATATGGTGGTCCTGTCCGTCGGTCTTCAGGTCTCGGCATCCACCATCGAGCTGGCCAATCGCCTTAAAATTGATCTGAACAAGTACAATTTTATCGACACCGACCCGTTTGCGCCGGTCGTCACTTCCCGGCCGGGGGTTTATACCTGCGGTATCCTTCAAGGCCCCAAAGATATCCCCGCATCGGTAACAGAGGCCTGCGCCGCCGCCAGCGCTGCGGGAAAGGATGTGGCCGAAGCCCGCGGTGTGGATGCAAAATTCGTTGAAATGCCCACTGAGATCGATGTCAGCGGGGAAGAACCGCGTGTGGGCGTATTTGTCTGCGACTGCGGTATCAACATTGCCGGCGTCGTGGATGTGCCTGCGGTCAGAAAATATGCCGAAGGCCTCCCCCATGTTGTTTTTGCGGATGAAAACCTGTTTACCTGCAGTCAGGACACCCAGGAAAAAATCAAGGAGAAAATCAAGGAGGAAAGATTAAATCGTGTTGTGGTGGCTTCCTGCAGTCCAAAGACCCATGCGCCCATGTTCATGGAAACGCTGGAGGCTTGCGGGCTGAACAAATATCTTTTTGAAATGGCAAACATACGAAATCAGGACTCCTGGATTCATGCCAACAATCCTGACATAGCCACCCAAAAAGCGAAAGACCTGGTCCGGGCGGCGGTAGCCCGATCTGCTATTTTGAAACCCTTGAAGGAAAAGGTCATCCCGGTAAGCAAAAAGGCACTTATCATCGGCGGTGGTATCGCTGGTATGAATGTCGCTCTCGACCTTGCCAAACAGGGATTCCCATCGATTATTATCGAAAAAACGCCTGAATTAGGGGGTATGGCTCGAAAACTCCACCATACCATCGAGGGAGCCGACATTCGCACGTATATTAATCAATTAATCGATGATGTGAATGCCGAGGATTTAATTGAGACGCTCACCGATACCCGGGTGGTCAGATTTGAGGGATTTCAGGGCAACTTTATTACCGATACGGTCACAGGATTGGCTGGTGAACCCCAGTCCATTGAACACGGTGTAATCATTGTGGCGACCGGTGGTGAGGAATACCGGCCCAAAGAATTTCTCTATGGCCAGGACGACCGGGTCCTCACGCAGGTGGAACTGGCTGACCGACTCGAAGAAAAGGGCGCATCGGACCTATCGAGTGTCGTAATGATCCAATGCGTCGGGTCACGAAACGAGGAGAATGAGAACTGTTCCCGAATCTGCTGCCAAAGTGCCGTTAAAAATGCTTTGGATATCAAACGGTCAAACCCGGATACCGACGTATTTGTGCTCTATCGGGATATACGAACCTACGGGCTTTTGGAGGATTACTACACGGAAGCACGCGAAAAGGGTGTGATCTTCATTAGGTTTGACAAAGATCAGCCCCCCGGGGTTGAATCATCATCGGACAGCATCCTGGTGACGACCAAAGACCATATATTACAGCAAAATTTGGAAATTCGATGTGACCTATTGGCATTGAGTGCCGGTGTCGTGGCGTCGGACACCGAGGATCTGAGTAAAATCATGAAGTTGAACCGAAATCCAGAGGGCTTTTTCCTCGAAGCCCATGTCAAGCTCAGACCGGTCGATATGGGTAGTGAGGGTATTTTCTTGTGCGGAACGGCCCACGGTCCGAAATTGATAACGGAAACCATCGCCCAGGCCCAGGGGGCCGCGTCCAGGGCGACGACCTTTTTGGCCAATGATGAAATCAAGCTGTCGGCCATTACGGCCACGGTAGATACGGAAAATTGTATCAAATGCCTGACCTGTGCGCGTTCATGTCCTTTTGATGTTCCGGTTTTTAACATAGAGGAAGGTATCATCGAAATTGACGAGGCGCTGTGTCATGGGTGTGGCGTTTGCGCTGGCGTATGTCCCAGACAAGCAATACAGCTCAGGTTCTACGAAGATGAACAGATGATCTGCAAAATTGATGCCCTGCTGGCAGGAGGAATGTGATGACAAATTTTGAACCGACGATTATTGCGTTTTGCTGTAATTACTGAGGATATTCAGCTGCGGACCTGGCAGGTTCCATGCGCCTCGAGTATCCGGCCAATGTAAAGATCATCATTGTTCCCTGTACCGGAAAAGTGGATGTGATCCATTTGCTGCGATCCATTCAGAAGGGCGCCGATGGGGTTTATTGCGTCGGTTGTCTGGAAGGGACCTGTCATTATAATGAGGGCAATTACCGGTGCCGGGAACGGGTTGACCATGTCCGGGCACTTTTAGAGGAAATCGGGCTTGAAGCCGACCGGGTGAGGATGTATAATCTTTCTTCCGGTGAAGGCCCCACCTTCGCGGCCTATGCCAAGGAGATGACCGAACATATCAAATCGCTTGGACCGAGCCCGTTAAATCAAAAAGCAAACGCTTAACGTAAAGGAGCATATTATGGCGGAGGAAGCAATCAAACTAGGTGGTAAAAGGAAAAGCACCTTTATGGACAGGGTTAAGGAGATTATTCCCGATGGCGGGAATTTGAACCTTTGCCTGACCTGCGGTGCCTGTTCCTCCGGATGCCCGGCGACGGGTCTGGACGGGATGGATCCGCGTAAGTTTTTACGCATGGCGGCCCTGGGGATGGATGAAGAGATTGCCAAGTCGGACTGGCCCTGGATGTGTACCATGTGCCAGCGGTGCATCTATGTCTGCCCCATGAAAATCGACATTCCGCAATTGGTGTACAATGCCCGGACCCTCAGACCGAGGGAAGAACGTCCCAAGGGGATCCTGGGGTCCTGTGATATGGCCTTGCGGAACGATAGTACCAGTGCCATGGGCGCGGCTCCGGAAGATTTTGTATTCGTGGTGGAGGATGTGCTTGAAGAATACCAGGAAGCCCAACCCGAATTCGCCGAGATGCAGGCGCCCATCGACAAGCAGGGCGCGGAGTTCTTCTTAAACCAGAACTCAAGGGAACCGGTCACCGAGCCGGACGAGTTGGTCCCGCTATGGAAAATTCTTCACCTTGCCGGTGTCGATTGGACTTACGGCAGCAAGGGATGGGCCGGGGAAAATTACTGCATGTTTTTGGCGGACGATGACGCCTGGGAACAGGTCACCCGAACCACGACCGGAAAAGCGAATGAACTCGGGTGTAAAACATTTCTCAATACCGAATGAGGGCACGTTACTTTCTCAGTCCTGGCAGGACTGAAAAAATTCCATATCGAGCATAATTTTGTCGTTAAAAACATTTATGAATATTACGCCAAATGGATCCGGGAGGGAAAACTAAAGGTCAATTCCGATTGGAACAAGGACCTGAAAATCAAGTTTACCGTTCAGGATCCCTGTCAAATTGTGCGGAAGTCGTATGGTGACCCCATCGCGGAAGATCTGCGCTATGTTGTCAAGTCCGTGGTGGGTGAAGAGAATTTCATTGATATGCAGCCCAACCGGTCCAACAATTATTGCTGCGGTGGCGGCGGTGGCTTTCTCCAGGCCGGCTTCAAAGAACAACGAATGCAATTCGGAAAAATAAAAGATGAGCAGATTAAAGCCACCGGTGCGGATTATT
>JAOZUU010000048.1 GCA_029938515.1 Desulfobacterales bacterium
GGCTTCACAAGATCCGAACACCCAAGGACTGGCGACCCGGCGGGGCGGCCGGACCTCGAAAACGGGTACGGACCGGGATCGGGGGGAGCCCGGGAGAATCGTAATCGATTCCCATGCGATGCTTCGTTATTTTGTGTCAGTACAAGCTCCGGGTCCAGAGGGCCCGGCCTTGGTCATCCCCAGAAAGAATTTGATTTGTTGGACTGGATAATCGAAATCGAAATCGAAATTGAAACAATATAACGTTTGGACAAGAAAAGCTGAATTGGATCGCATCGCCGCAATGCTTAGTCTCTGGGTTGGAAGGGATTATTGCGTCCAAGAAGAGACCGGGGCTTATGGGTTGGAACAATTCGATTTTGATCCCGATTTCGATTTTGATTTGGAACTTCATTGAATGATTGGAATTCGTGATTTTCTCAACAAACCACCACGGCAGAGCCGTTTATCTTTGACCTGGTCCAAAGGACCAGGTTTTTCAGGACAAATTAACAGGAAACCGCTTCATGGAACCCAATGAAATCGAACTGCTCAGTGTAGGGGTAGATGTCGGAAGCTCCACGAGTCACCTGGTTTTTTCCAACCTGCTTCTGAGACGGGATGAGCGATCCGCTTCCCGACGCTTTCTCATCGAAGAACGCAGGGTCATTTTCGAGGGAAAAATCATCGACACCCCGCTGGTGAATCATCACACCATTGATATCGACAAATTAACGGATTTTTTGAAATCGGAGTATCAACGAGCGGGGATCGCTCCGGCGGACGTTCAAACCGGCGCGGTGATCATCACCGGAGAAACGGCCAAAAAGGCCAACGCCGGACAGATCGTGGCAGCCCTGTCCCATGATGCGGGAAAATTTGTCGCCGCTGCGGCCGGACCCAATTTTGAAAGCATCATTGCGGCCATGGGTTCCGGAGCCAAAGAGCGATCCCGGAAAACCGGTCAGACCCTATTGTCCTGTGACATCGGCGGCGGCACCTCCAATATGGCCATTTTAAAAAACGGAGAGATCATATCCACCAGCTGCGTGGCCGTGGGGGGGCGATTAATCGCCGTCGATTCCAGGGGAAAAATCCGACGGATCAGTGAACCGGCACGGCAGGTGATGGATGATCTGGGATTGAATCTTCAAATCGGAGACCGACCGTCAACGAGGGACCTGGATAAAATCGCTGCAAAGCTGGCGGCAGTTCTCATGGAGGTCATCACCGGGCCGGCCTCCTCCCCGCTGGCACAAAAGCTGAAGGTCACGGACGATCTGGATTTCCCAAACCACATTGATGCGTATTCATTTTCCGGCGGCGTTGCGGAACTGATATACGGCGGCAACGGCCGTCACAACGACATCGGGAAACCGCTGGCGGAAAAAATCAACGCGTTGATCCCCCAATTGAATTCACCGGTGATCGAACCGGTGAACAAGATAAGAGCCACAGTGATCGGTGCGGGCGCCCATTCGCTATCCATCTCCGGCTCCTCCGGATTCATGGACAACAGGATAACGTTTCCCATTAAAAACATCCCCGTCATCCGGGTGGATGTTGACCGATCAAAGCTGAGTATTCAGCACGTCGTGTCAAGAATCCATGCGGCATTTCGCCGATTTGACAGGAAAGAGGGAGAAGAGATCGTCGCCTTGTATTTCAGGGACCCTGTGCGAAACTCCTATCCGCAGGTAGAACTGTTCGCCAAATCCATAGAAGCCGCCCTTCCCTGTTCAATGGCCAACAACATTCCCATCATTTTAATTTTCGAAGGGGATATCGCCTGCAGTGTGGGCAATGTCATCCGCCGGGAAACCACGCTGAAAACCAACCTGCTGACGCTGGATGAATTGGATCTGACCGAAGGGGACTGGATCGATATCGGCAACCCCCTGGTGAAAAATCAGGTGTTTCCCGTTACGGTAAAATCGCTTGTTTTTCACGGGCAATGATGGCGTCGTAAAAAGTCCCATCTACGGCGTTGTCATGTTTTTTCAGACGCTCGGCATACCATGTGTATTGCCTCGCCCCTGAAAAAACATGACGCCTTGTATATGGACCTTTCTACTTAGCCATCAGCATTAGTTTTTACTAGTTAATCACGGGCAATAACGGTTTTCGCTTAATCAAGCTTCCCAGTTTAAGTTGTCTGCCACCATCCAATGGTCGTGCCGACTCTTTCAAATTCTATATTTTCCCTTAATTCAATCTGCCGTATCCAGTCTGCCAGGCCGGATGCATGGTGGATGATCAGGGGTGTACTGTGATTGGGTAAAATATCCAATGACAGTCTGTACATGCTGATAATTTTATTGGTTTCATAGGAAGTTTCCCGGTTGTCCCAGGGAGTGGGATGAATAAACCCGTGATTGGCCCCCTCTTCTTTCAGGTAACCAAAATGGGCAGGGTATTTTGGTTTTAATTCTCTTATCGCCTTGATGGCATCAAGATTTTGCTGACGGTTAACACCTTTGTTAAGATTCTTTAAAATGGTATCATCAAAGGACTCAAATCCGATGGAAGACAGTAAAATCCGAATATCTTTTTTTTGGGCAATTTCTAAAGCCTCTTCCAATGGCTGCAGCCCCTTTAAGAGATAATCCGCCCTCAGGGTAAGATTAATCTGGGATAACTCAAGGGACAGTTCATCCGCCAGTTCCAAAATTCTTACCAGTTTGAACAACGGACTTTCATTAATCAGCTCAAAAGGTATTTTCCTGCCATCAGGACTCTCTGGTAGACTCAATAATTGTTCCTTAATTGCCACCTCGTTTACAGCCCCCAAATATCCTTTATCAGCGGCCACATCACAAAAACTGCATCCTTTCTGGCAAATGGTTATAAAAGAAGGTTGCGAACCCTTTTTTTTCACCCCCCCGGGATAATCAATGGAGATTTGCCTTTCTTTGGCCGCATACTGGCAGCCGATTTGTTGCAAAATCTGGGCGGTTGTGACGGTTAATGGCTCAAAAGCGGCATTCTTCAGCACATGAAGTGTCTGCCAGTCTACCTTTGAAAGATAGCCGTCATCCCAGGGGGCGGCCAGGTTTTCAATAATCCGGTTCTTTTTATCCTTGTATGAAACCCCCTCAAATTTTGACATATCATCACGACCTGATGCCAAAACCGGAATGATCTGCTGGGCCGGACCGTGGAGGGCAAAGGAAAAATAATCAGACAATCCTTTAAATCGATGGGGATATGTCCGCCAATCAATTTCTCCTTTATAATCCGGCCCTGCCTGGGGTCCGGCAAGGATAGTGACCGCTCCCCCATCTTTTAAGTCTTTGGCAAAATCAAACAGATCCGGTCTTCCACCGAGTGATGAAAATCCAACCACTTTCTGACGGTCTTTAAAATAGCGATTTAAGGCGGTTTTCAAATCCTGTTTATCATCCTCGTTGGTGATACCGACAACGATTGCTTCATGGTCGGTATGATCGTTGATGATAGTGGCGGCCATCTGGGGGCCTAATAGCCCGTAGGATTCTCCGGTAAAATAGCCTGTGATGATAACCAGTTTCTTTGTTTTTTTAATCATGTTTACAACTATAATTTAAAAATAATCTTTTGTAAAAAGCAATAATGCTCAAAAAAATGACTCCCCTTATAAAATCAAAAGTACGAATGACCGAAACGAACTACCATCGGATAATGACTTATCGCATATAGACGCAGGCAAAAATTTACCAAACATGAAAAAAATGCCATAATAATTATGGTATATCCTACATGATTTTTTCGCGCCACCTATTTTTAAAACTTTCTAACCTGCTGTTTATTAAACATTTTATTATACTTATCCATTTCGGCATACTTTTTGCTGTAGAAGTAGTAAAAATATTTTTTCATAGAAAAAGCCAAACCTCAGGAGACTGGGGGACGGAAAGCCACGGGTCTAGTTTTAGATAGCCGGGTTGCCTTGACAAAAGAGGTGATTCGGCTTTTTGTTTCTCAGGTGACCATCATTTTGATGGTTGGAATTAAGGAGGCTTATTATGAAGAGAATTTTTAGTATTTTGCTTGGGTTGTTATTACTATTTCAAACAAATGCATTTGCAACGATGATTAGTGACGCTTCTAATGGGTACCCTGTGGCAAATCATAGCACTGAAATCTGGCAGAGGCTGGGAGAAAGCCATAATTCAAATGATGGTATTTTTTGGTCAGTTGACGGAGGAGCATACGGAAATAAAGATGTATCCATCGGTGATTTGGTTACTTTTAAGTTCATTTTTTGGCATCAGGGGTGGGGAACGCATGATTATGATCAACTTAAAGTATGGTATGATACAGATTCGACAGACGGATTCTCTGGTAGCACGGTGTTATTGAGGGAACAGCATTTTAAAAAAGATAATACCGTTTGGACCTATAACCCAACTGGTGATGAGAAAAAAAAAGCAGAGGAAAATGCTTACTATTCCTTTACAGAAGAGGATTTGTTTATTACGCCCGATATGGTGGGTCGATTATTTTTAAGAGCCAGGGTACATTGCAATCATACAGAATGGGATAACATGAATCCGGCTGGTTATTTAAATCAAGGTGAGGTTGAGGATTATTTCATCACAGTCACTCCAGTCCCAGAACCGGCAACCATACTTCTCCTCGGCATTGGCCTTATTGGTCTTTCCGGAATTGGAAGAAAAAGATTCCGTAAAAAGTAACCTATTATACTTTTAGAAAAACCATAAGCAGGGTCAGAAATGGCCCTGCTTTTTTTTGGATATAAAGGAACAACCGACTGCCAGATTATCTCGTGACTCTTTTTAGGACCTCGGAAGAAATAAAATCCACCGGGATACCTTAACCCATTGCAAATGCTAACCGTGAATCAATGAATGTTTGATTTTTATAAAACAGATCAGGGCGATCGCATAGGTAAATGCCCCGATCAGTATGAGGACCGGAATCCCCGCGGTCAAAGCGATCTGGGCAGAGGCCACGGCGGAAACCACCGAAGCACACCCGTTAACGGCCCAGGCCTTTGCCCGCTGGCTTGGACTATCGAGTAAATCCCGCATGCCAATGGGGAATGCCAGCCCCATGAGAAAACCAGTGGGTAGTAAAAGCAGTCCCGCTATCGCATACCGGGCAACAAGGGGAAGATGCAATAGTTTTCCCGTAATGGAATCATGAAATAGAAACAGAGCCGACAGCAAACCGATCAGTCCGGCCAGGCAAGGGGTCAGGCGGTTGTTGGACAGGTGTTGGGAAAAAAATCCGCCGATGCCGGAGAAAACCAGCAGTCCGGTGAGGACAACGGTGAAACTGATCAACGGGTCACCGAAAATATACGTGTATGCCTTGATGAAATACATTTCGGATAGGATAAAACCGGCGCCTACGGATAAAAAGTATCCGGACCGGGTAACACGGAGGTGACCGGTGTGCATGCCGAACATTACCGGCAGGGACAGGAGAAAGATCGATATCAGGATCGCTTCGATAAGGACAACTGCCACGATTATCTCGCCGGAAAGAAAGAGGGAATAAAACCGGCTTCCGGTTGTTTCGAAGATTTCCCGGAGTCGGGTCCATTTTAAATAACTGTTGGGAAAGGGGCGTCGGTCGGATTGGGGCGTTGTGTCCAGGAGATAGGCGCCCAAAAAAGCTTTCGGGTCCGAAGCCCGGAATGCGCGCGCGAGGCGCTCGATTTCGAGATAGTGATAGGGCTGGTCAAATCGATTAAACCGATTGGCATCCTCCGGTTTTAGTTGCGGCAGGAAAACCGGATCGAAATTTCGATTCCGGGTGAATTCTTTAAGCGTATCGACAGACTTCAAAGGACGGACGGAAACAATCAGGGTAAAGGTATCCCAGTTTCGTAGAATGGCAAGGTGATTCGACGGAACGGTAATTCCCTGCCGTTTAAGGGACAGAAAGGCGGCGGCCCATAACCGGATCATGTCGGCCGGCGGCAGCTTCAGTCGCCGGGTGAAAACAAGCACACCATCGGATGTGAGATGATCCTGGTACCGCCCCAACTGTTCGATAGTGAAGGCATGGTCCTGGGTCAGGGCGGCGGTCCCGGCCAGGGAACTGCCCCAGTTTTCCACCTGAATGAGATCATACTTTTTTTGTGATCTCGCCAGGAACTCGGCCGATGAGGCCGCTGCTACAGGCCGCCGATAATGGGCGGACATGATTTCAGCCATAACCGGATGATCCACCACAATCGTCAGGTCAGACGGATCAGCCGCAGCCGCACAAGCAACGGCTGTTCCGCCATCATGAATCATTAGTAGTATGCGCCGTGGATGATCCGCCAAAACATACCCTGCCCAGGAAAGGGTGTAGGGGGCCCATCGGCGGGCTTTTTCAAGTGTTGGTTCATAAAGAACCAATCGGCCGTCACCGTCCTTAAACAGGGCCAGACTCGCCGAAACCGGTTCGGTCCATTTCAGGCTGAGGCCTGGAGCATAGCGGAGATAGGGACTTTCAACAGTGTCGATCCGACCCCGGATACCGTACACAGTATCGACAATCCGCGTGTCCGGAAACTGACGTATGCGACCAAGGTCCTTGTACGAGGTCGGTCGAATTCGAAAAAAAGACGATGCCCAGGGTGAAAGTGTGGTGGCAACGACAAGAATTCCCATCGAAATGAGTATATACCGGTGTCTCTTCGACAGAGCCTGGTGTTGCGATCGATGATTTTCCAGCGTTTGTACTTCTTCAATCCGCTTTGACATGTTTTTTTTCGCTTCTTTGTCGCCACCGACGAAAAGAATAACCAGAGGGGCAAAAGCCGCTAAAACCGATAGCTGTTCTTCTCGCAGGAAAGGCAAAAACAGGAGGGGAAAAAAGGCACCCAGAGCCGAACCGGCCATATTAACAAAATAAATCCGGCCGGACCACTCCGGCCGATGCGCATACGCCAGTGATATCGTTAGCCCGGCAATAAAAAACGGAATCGCCGGTAATAAATATACGGCGGCCAGGTAAAAAGCCTGGATCGGTTCAACGGGAAGGCGGAAGTAGTCCAGGGGAAGGCGGCTTAAGATCAGGAAAACAATAACAGTGCTGAATGTATATCCGCTGGCCAGCATGCCGAGCCCGGCCGGCCGGGTGAGTTTTTTTACCCATCCGCCGAGGCGACTTTCCAGAATTCCGAGGCAGGTACCGCTGGCGGCAAAACCGAACAGAGCGATGCTGATCACCATAAACGTTAAATGATGCCACTGGGCGATGGAAAAGATTCTCGTGAGGAGAACCTCGAAGACCAAGGCGGCAAACGAGACAAGAAAAACGAGGGTGAGAAGCATGTCTTACCTGTCTGGCAGTTGATGTTTCTGGTCCCGCTGCCAGCGGGGCTAGAGGGCCCCCCAGAGTAAAATGTACAAATTACATCGTCGAAAGGGGGTGGTCGATAACGCCGTCTAACAACTTTATCTGGAAAACTATTTTAAATTTATTTCTTTCCGGTGACCTCACCGGCGCTTCAATGCCTGGCCAGTCATGGGGACGAATAAAACGCCGGTGATATTTTCTACTTTAATATCCTGGTTTACTTTCGTAACCAGGACCAGGTTTTGAAAAACAAACGGGTTCCCCAGGGGTAACGCCAGCCGGCCGCCTTCTTTCAGCTGTTTGATCAGCGGCGGCGGGATATGGTCCACCGCGGCGGTGATCATGATCGCATCAAATGGTGCGGCTTCGGGCCAGCCGAAGTAGCCGTCTCCACACCGGGTTTGGATGTTGTCAAACTCAAGGTCTGCAAGTGCTTTGGCCGCCCGTCGGCATAATTTTTCCTTGATTTCGACGGTATGAACATCCCGGGCAACCCGAGCCAGTACGGCCGCCTGGTATCCCGAACCGGTACCGACTTCCAGCACGCGGTCATCACCGGAAAGGTTAAGAATATTGGTCATCAGGGCGACGATGTACGGTTGGGAGATGGTTTGACTCTCGCCGATTGGAAGCGGACGATCGGAGTAGGCACTCCGGTGCAGGTGGTTGGGCACGAAGGCATGGCGGGGGACCGCGGTCATGGCATCCAGGATCCGGGGGTCTTTAACTCCCCGGGCGACGATCTGAGCCTGGACCATATCCTTTCTTCGGGCACGAAATTCGGGCGTATCGATACGGGACTGGGCGATGACCTCGGCCATCGGAAATATCAGAATGAATAAAAGCAGGCCGGCTCTTTTTAAAGGTTTCGCATCCTGCTGTCTGATATAATCAAATATGATCCGTTTTCTCATCGACGGGTGCCTTGGCGCTTTGATTCGGATCTGATTCAGGGTTGAAAATTATGACCCAATAAATAAAGGGGAGTGCCGTTCTCGGGCACCCCCCTTTATTGTTTCAGTCATCGGTCGCGGTGGTTATTCGACCCCGGCGAGTCGATGATTATGGTGTTTGGTCTACAGGGCGTTCCCGTGTGGTCATTTCAAAAGAAGTGTCGGATATGATCATCGGGCGGATATCTTCGGCCGCCGGTTTTTTATGGAACCAGTTGCCGATTTCAATTCCGGCGACGATGGCCAGATCGTCACTATCATGAATCAGGCTGTTGTTATAGCTGCCCTGGGCAAAAATGAGCAGTTTATCGCTGATAAATGACAGCGGATAACCGATTTTCAGGCGCCCGAAAAAACTTTCGTCCGAGGCATTGACGGCACCGGCTTCCGCCTCCAAAAACAGGGTATTTTCAATGTAATAATCAGCCATCAGGCCGAATTTATCCTGAACCTCAAGGATCGTATCGGTGATGACCACCCGATCGGCATTCGCGAAAGTCGTCTGAAGCGTATCCTCTCGCGTCAGGCCCTTGGAATAAAAAATACCGAAACTACCCCAGTCAAGAAGATAGGATCCCGCCACGGTAAACTGGCTGATCCCGGCAGTATCATCGTAGCCATCCGGCCGGATAAAATTAAGAGACGTGAATACGCCGGCTTGAAACTGATCATGGTTGCCCACGATCCCGAGGTCGACCTGATAATTCCTCAGCAATTGATGAGTGATGTCGGCCGCAAGCCCTCCCTGGAAGGCGAAACGGTCGTTAAACGCCACAAAGAACTTCCCGTCGAAAATTCCGGTGCCTTTATTATCGTAGACACCTCCGCCGACCAGCAGGCTGCCTCTATTTTCTTCAAACATCTGCTGGCGCTCAATCTGCTTCAGCGTTTCCTCCATACCCGCGACCTGGTCCTTCAGGGCGTTCACATCATCGGCACTGGCAAGCCCCGCGAGTTGTTTTTTCAGGGTGTCGAGATCTTCGGACGAGGCGAGCCTGTCAAGTCCCGCAAGACCGATAGGGGCTTCGCCCTCAATGGGATGGACCATCTCGTTGTCTTTATAATAATAGAATTTTTGGCCGTTTTTCAATTCATAGATGCTGAAAGCCGCCCGACGATTGATGAACCGGCCGTCAACCGTCTTGTCGATGGATTTGGGTTGGCTTTTACCCATAGCAATTACGTTAATTCTATCCGGAGCGATGCCCTGGTCGACGAAAATAGTTCTAACACTGTCGGCCCGGGAAAGCGCCAGTTTTTTATTATATCCATCCGAGCCGATATAATCGGTATGGGCGCTGATTTCGAGCTGAAGCTGGGGATGTTTATTAAACACATCGACGATCCGGGGAATTTGCTTGAGATCGTCAACCGCGCTGGCCGAATCATAGGGAAAATTAATATCTTCCAGCAACATATCCCCGGCCAGGGCAGGTCCGGACAGAAACAACAGCGAAATTAAAATAGAAAATACCTTTTTCATATCCATGGGAATCCTCCTTGTTATCATAAGCTTCATCATTGTCACGCGTAACGCACCTTGAATTCCTTCAACGTGTTGCAAGTCCATTTAATCATAACTCTCGACTCTTATACTCTAATAACCTCATTGTAAAAAAGCAAATAAAAACCACGGCCTCCCATCAAAAATTTAAACCTCGGTGTTCTTGAGAAATCAAACGGACAGTATGGCCTGAATTGATCGACTTTTTAGCACATCAGAAGGAATAATTTGCCCAGTGGCCTGCGGTTTTTATACATACGCAAAGGAATGAATTAGAAATGCGGCGATGGATTTTGGTGGATCAGGTCCGTTGACAAAACCGCCTGATTCCGCTAACCTCTCATGGATCAAAATGAATACTGAAACATAAATAACCTCAAGGAGCGCACGCCGTCATGGAATCCCAACACTTGATGACCGTTAACGGTAACCGATTATCTTTTTCGCCCGGTGAAACCATTCTGGATGTGGCCCGGCGAAACAGCATCGATATTCCGACCCTGTGTCATTTAAAAGGGGCCTCTCCCACCGGGGTTTGCCGGGTTTGCGTGGTGGAGGTGGCCGGTGCCCGGAACCTCTTGCCGGCTTGCGCCACGCCGGCCGATGACAACCTGACGGTCCAGACCGAATCGAAAAAGGTCGTGGAAGCCCGCCGCCTGATCATCCAATTGATGCTTTCATCCGGTAACCACAATTGCGCCATTCGGGGCCCGGATACCACGGACTGGGCCCAGTTCCAGCTGGAAGTTCAAAAAGATGATGATCATGCCGAGCTTTGTCCGGTCTGGGGCGACTGTCGACTGCAGGACCTGGCCTATCGGTATCAGGTGTCCGGCGAGGGATTCGAACGGATGAAATCACCCTACCCCATGGAAACGGTGAATCCG
The DNA here is from genome assembly GCA_029938515.1 of Desulfobacterales bacterium. Lineage (GTDB taxonomy): Bacteria > Desulfobacterota > Desulfobacteria > Desulfobacterales > QNYZ01 > QNYZ01. The sequence continues at coordinate 10,626 of JAOZUU010000048.1, forward strand.
TTTATTGTGCGGGATTTCGCCCGTTGTGTCCAGTGTGGACGCTGTGTCCAGGCGTGCAACGAGATTCAGGTGAACAATGCCATCGATTTCGGATATCAAAGCTCCCAGACCAAGATCATCACCACTGGAGATCGCCCCCTGAAAGATTCCGATTGTGTCTTTTGCGG
>JAOZUU010000486.1 GCA_029938515.1 Desulfobacterales bacterium
AGCCCTTGACCCCTTGGACCCTTGCACCCTTGAACCCCGAGCCTTTCTGCCTGTGCGTTGCACGCAGACAGGCGCCTTTAGCCGAAGGTTGTTGACACTCGACAAGTTACCGCCAGCGCCGGCAGATAATACAAACATTGATGCCACCCACGCCCATGTTGATCTTGCCGGCGATGTCGCCTTTCGGCGCCTCCGCATCATTGCCCACCAGGCAGCAGTGGTAGGGCCGAATCTGGGGATGGATTTCGCCTTCATCCAGGTTGATCGGTAATAATTTCCCCTTGGCAAATCCTAAATGCTGGGCCGTCAGTTCCCAGCCGCCGCAAACCGACATGCCGTGTCCGAATGTCCCCTTGCGGGCGGTAAACCGGGTTGCTCCGGGAAAGACGTCGCGGGCATTCTGAATTTCCATCCAGTCACCGGGAGTGGCGGTGGCATGCATGTCCCAGGTCGCTACCTGTTCCGATTCAACCCGGGCCTCATCCATCGCTTCCTTAATGGCTGTCAGGGGACCTTCCCGGGAAGGTGTGATGATGTGATCCGCATCAGAGGTCAGGGCTACGCTGAGGATCTCAAGCCCCAGAGGTTTGAATCCGCGCGCCATTAAATAGTCCGCATCACCAACAATCCAGACACAGGCGCCACCGGCCACATGGGTACCGCGCAAACCGGTAAACGGTTTGGACACCAGCCCATCGTGAGACAACACGCGTGCGCCGTAAAAAGTGCCTACCGAAAGCGGATGGGGTTTCGGGTCCGTAGCGCCAACAACGACCGCCTTGGCCTGATCAAGATGGATCGCGTTAACGGCCAGCTTCAAGGCGACCCCGAATCCTGAGCAGGCCGCCACCGGTGCAAGCGCGGGGCCGGTGATACGTCCCAAAATGGAAATTTGCGAAGCGGGAATATTGGGAATGTTCCAGAGCAGATTAGGATCGACAGCGTTCCAGGGTTCCAGGGGGCAACCGTATTCAGCATTGAGTTTCCTTTTTCCCGTCATTTTACGACGCATGAGATGCCGCTTGCCGTTTTCAATATTACCGGTAATGCTTTCGGCCTCAATCTCCTTGAGTTGTTCCAGATAGCGGGCTAATCCCTCCGAACGATTCAGCCAGAAATCGTACCATGCCTCCTGGGCCATGTCGTACGCTTCGTCTTCCGGAGAATAATGGCCGGGATCCTCCGGTGCCCCGCATCTGGAGATGATCTCCTCTTTATCCGCGCGGGTGGCACTTCGGTATGCAGCCAGCTCGGGGTGGTGGACATCCCAGCACCAGAAACGATTCCAGCGCTTCTGGGCCCTGTGGTAGCGCAGGACTACTTCAAACTGCACGGGGAAATCCCCCAGACCGGTGGCCACATATACATGCGCCTGGGTACCCAGCGCCCGCAGTTCGTCATCGATCCCCGGGTTCTGATTCAGGGCTTGGATAAAACCGCCGATGGCATATTTAACGTTATCGCCCATCTTTTCATTGAGCTGGGAAAATTTCCTCGGTTCGAAACGGGTATCGATCCATGGTTTGTAAACATCAAAATCAAATTCAGGACGTCCGACGAGAAAATGGCTCGGCCCAAAACCGTCAAAAGGCTCCATCCAACTGGTCGCCTGGCCCAGGTTCTGCTCAAAGCTTTCAAGGTCAGGGGATTTTGGGGCTACAATTCCCCAACCGAAAATGCCGATTCGTTTCATGGTGTGGGTTTTCCTTTTCGTTTAGATTAATTTTGCCTGCCCCATAGGCTTGGGAGATCGTACTGGGACGGTTAAATTTTTCGTCTTCCTTGAGCTTGAAGAAAAAATGACATTGCTCAGGAGTCTCTTTGCTTGAAGCCATTGACAACCCTCTAAAAAAATACTAATGTATACATCATATCACAATCTGGAGAAATGTCATGACAAATCTTAAAAGAAAACAAATATACCTTGATGAGGAAAGTAATCGAGCACTGAAAATACTTTCTCTTGAAACCAAAATTTCCGAATCCGAACACATCCGCAGAGCGGTTAAAAAATATATTGGTAACCAAAAACCGGCAATTATGGGCGAAGATCCCATCAAGCAATTAATTGGATTGTGTAAAAATCCCAGCGGTCCTGTTGATGCCTCAATTCATCATGACAATTATTTATACGGAAAAAAGGGTTAAAATTGGTTTTCGTTGATACTGGTGGCTGGATAGCGTTGGCTGTAAAAAGGGATCGTTTTCATAAAATCGCCGCCACTTATTATCGTAAACAGTCAAAAAATAAAGTTCGTTTGATTACATCCAATTATATTTTGGCTGAAACTTACACCCGTATTCGATATGACGATGGTCACGCCGAAGCCCTCCAGTTCAACGCTATAATTCAAGAAGCCATTACGGTAGGAAGGCTCTATTTACAATGGGTTACCCCCGCCGTTCACGAGGAGGCCTGGCGTATTTTCGAAAACTATGAAGATCAGGATTTCTCTTTTGTGGATTGCACCAGTTTTATAATAACGAAGCACTCCGGCGCAAAAGAAATTTTCGGCTTTGACAATCACTTCAAAACCATGGGATTCATCTTGAAGCCCGCCATAACCGGGAGTCTTCATTGATCAAGATCCTAAACCCCGTGCTGATTTTTTTTGAAAAAATTATATCAGATAGTTAACCCATATCTTCGGATACTGGTTACTGGTTTCTAAAAATAAAAAATTCTTATTTGATTAATCCAGCATCAAGCATCCAGAAACCAGCATCCTTACGTTGCGAGCTACTATAGATATTCCATCACCATTAAACCGGTCGATTCAAGGCCATGGCTTCGCCAGATAAAGGAGAATCGATGAAAAACGATGAATGGCATCCAGGACGTCTGCTGGAAGTATCGGGATCATATTGGCGTACCTGCGCTTTGCATGCCGGTGTGAAACTGGATATATTTACTGGTATCGGAGATGAAGCACTCGCCGCACCGGCGCTGGCTGCAAAACTGGGCACCGATGAGGACGGTACCGCCCGGCTGCTCGACGCCTTGACCGCCATGGC
>JAOZUU010000049.1 GCA_029938515.1 Desulfobacterales bacterium
CTATTACTTTCTCATCGGGAATATAACTCGCCAATGGCAAGGCCTCTTCCTTCGAGCGGGAAAGGGGAACAAAATGGAAGACGAAAAAACGGACCCATCGACTTTACCGGTGGTGTCAATCCTATCGCCGTGACCTTGAAACGCCTCTATAATCAATATAAATTCAATTGGTTATAATGAAACTAACCAACCCTTAACAATAATTATATAAAACGAATTTGTCAAGGTAATGATTGTTTTATTTCAGGGGGATTGGACGAAGATAGAAACCTTTGGAAAATGTTCAATTTCGTCCAAGTTCAAGAAAACGAAATATTGAACCACGGGCGCCCCGCAACAAGTACCCTTGGGGTGAATATTTTTGATATTATATTATTTCCCCGATCCCCGGGATTGCCGGAGATCGGGGAAATAAATAAAGGTTAAAGTTCTTCCACGGTGATGGCCTCTTCTTCGCACACTTCGACGCAGCTTTCACAGCCCAGGCACTCATCCTCATTGACTGGTTTTGATTTTTCGTCAACCATTTCAAATACTTCTACGGGGCAGACATCGACACACTCTTCACAGCCAACACACTTCTCTTCATTTACGGTGACATTGAAAGACATTGTAAAATGGCCTCCTTTCTCAAATAATTTTTATTGATCCGATATCATCGGAACTGAATATTTAAACGGCCAAAATGAGCCGCAACACTATAACCGACGCTCCCATATAATAGTTATTGTTCAGAGTCAAGCCCTACACAATTATTTTTCAAATAATTTTTTTTACAAAACTATTTATGTTTATTTTTTTTAATTTAAATGGTTAAACCATTTTCTTCACTTTTTATATAAGCCAATAAGGTCGCTTTTCCGCCTTGTCGGTCATCATGTGCTTCTTCAACCAGGCTTTCGACTCCGGCCGCCCGGCCAAACCATTTAAGGGGAACTTGATCGGCTCGATAAACCATCAGCGACAGGGTGGCGGCCCCTTTTCGGACGTCCGGTGGTTGCGGGGGAACCTTCGCTCCACTCGTTTCGTTCAATGCGGTATAATCGGCCAGCCACCGGCCCAAATCCTTGCGCCATTTTACAGCGCCCACATTCCCCGAGTCCCCAACGGGAATCTTCCTTACCGCCAATACGGGTTCAACCCATGGGATGGCATTGATCAATCGATCCACAATCGGTTGGCGGGTCGTGACAAAAATCCTGGCCGTCACTGCTTTTTGAAATAGAAAACAGGTCCATGCCCTTAGCCGCTCTAAAAGCATGTACGATCCTTCGCGACCATCGCGGTACAATCCATCGGACGGTTGATTGACATCAACGGCATTTTCCATTGCGTGCAGATACCTGCGAAAATTATGCTCCATTGATTCAACCACGGCCAGATCCTGTTGAAGATCCCGGTTTCGTCGGTCAAATTCCTGGGCGATTAAAAGAAAGATTCGGCTTTGAAAGATAAATTCGGACCGGCGCTCGGATTGATTTTTCATCGCGCCTGCATCCCGGCTGCGTGTTTTGATTTCTTCGATCAACCGATACACGGATGAGTCATCGTGAAACGGCGGGCCGGGTATCTGCTCAATAAATTGCCGTAAATGGCGGGACCCATGCAGATCCGCCCATTCCCGGTAATTTTTTATAGTTGTCTCCAAAGCAACGTCATCAGTCATAAACGGTGTCACCAATGACAGCCGCCCCTTGTCGGCCAGGTTACGCATGCTGTTGGGAACCTGTAATCCGGATGGCATCAACACCGTACTCCGGTCAAAACAGGTGCTTAAATCCCTTGCCACCGGTTCTGTAATAAAAGTAAACGGAAAAAATACAGGATCCATCTTCTAATCCCTTCAATCGTCTATCAGCCGATTGGAAAAACCCGGCTCATGACAATTTTGTATCCCTTGTCTGGACGCCCATAGCCCTGAGCCGGTCACGAATGATGTCGGCACGCATAAAATCGCCTTCACACCTGGCCTGTTCCCGTTCATGGAGCAATTGCCGGACTTGGGAATTTTCATCCGGATCATCCGGATCATCCGGATCAAGCACCTTCAGTATCCGATCGATTTTTTTAAACCGCTCAAGAATCCTGGCAGCGTATGGTTTGCCAAGCAGACCTTCCCCGTGCAGTTTATTGACCTGACGTACCGCCTTAAAGATAGCCGATAACGCGGCGGAAGTATTGAGATCATCATCCATGGCAGAGGAAAAGCCCTGCTTCAAATCGTAAAGAAGCTGATTCACATTTTCCTGTTTGCATCCGTCATCGACACTTTTCAGCATGCGGATGCATCGATTCAGCCGTACCAGGGAACGACGCGCATTAATCAGCGCATTTTCGGTAAATACGAGCGGCTTGCGATAATGACTCGATAAAAGCCAGTAGCGGATCACCCGGCCCGAAAAACCCTTTTCCGTCAATTCCGGCAGGGTCGGATGAACGTCGTTCCCCATGACTACCTGTTCGCAATGGAGCCAGTAGTGGGCCAGCGGTTTGTTGGAAACGGCACCGGCTATCGCGCATTCGTTTTCATGATGGGGAAATACCAGTTCCCTGCTGCCGGTATGAATATCAAAACTTTCGCCCAGATGCTTCATGGCAATGGCGGCGCACTGTAAATGCAGCGAGGGACGCGTGTTTCCCCAACGTGTCCGGACGCATATTCCCCGTCGAAGCTCCGAGAGTCTGACTCTCTTTAACAAAGTAAAATCCCTGGGGTTATCTTTTTCATAGTCGTCCAGATCCACCGTGGCGCCAATTTTAATCTTCTCGATATTAATTCCGGAAAGATCGCCGTATCCGGAACAACGCGAGATATTAAAATAGAGTGAATGGAGCTTTTCATAGGCATACCCATTGTCCACCAGCTTTTCGGCCAGGCGAACCATCTCCGGTATGTGTTCACTCGTTTTTGGAAACCGATCCGCCGGCACGATGCCCAGTGTGTCAAGATCTTGCTTGAACAGTTCAATGTTTTTTTTTGTAAACGTTTCCAGGTCCTGACCGGACACCTGGGAGCCATGAATCGTTTTATCGTCCAGGTCGGTGATGTTGGTGATGTGGCGGATGATATATTTTTTCGATCGAAGGTATCGAACCAACAAATCGGCAAAGACGTATCGGCGATATTGACCGACATGCAACGGGGCATCCACGGTGGGGCCGCATGAGTACATGTGGACTTTGTCGGGGATCAGCGAGGTGAACGGTTCTTTCCGGTTGGTCATCGTATTATGCAGATTTATCCCGGAACGCTCCGGTGTCACAAACAGCGGGGTGCTGAGATACCGTTCGCCGCTGTCCGGAAAAATCACCACGACATGCCCTTCGTTTATGGTTTCAGCAACATCCCAGGCGGCCGCCATGGCGGCACCGGAACTCATGCCCACCAGAAGGCCCTCTTCCCGGGCCAGGCGACGCGTCATTTCAAAGGCACGGTCATCGTCGATGTTGATCTTTTGATCCAGGCGTTTCTTTTCAAAAATTTCAGGCTGATAGGACTCCCGCATATTTTTGAGGCCTTGAATTTTATGTCCCAGATAGGGTTCCACGCCGACAATCTTGACTTCGGGATTGATCTCCTTAAACCGTCGCTGAAGTCCCATCAGCGTTCCCGACGTACCCAGGGCCGCGACGATCGTTGAAACCTTCCCGGCGGTCTGTTCCCATATTTCTTCCGCCGTGGTTTCATAATGCGCACGCCAGTTGGCGGGGTTGTTGAACTGGTCCGTTAAAAAAAAATTATCGGGATTTTCCCGGGCCAGTCGATACGCTTCCTCAATCGCGCCGTCGGTCCCGAGGCGAGCCGATGTAAGTAAAATATCCGCCCCTCTGGCTTTTAAAATTTTCTGTCGCTCGGTGCTGACCGATTCCGACATGGTCAGCAACAGTCGATATCCCTTGACGGCACAGACCAGGGCCAGGCCGATGCCGGTATTGCCGCTGGTCGCCTCGATCACCGTTTTATCGGGGGTCAGCTCCCCTGATGCTTCCCCATCCTCAATCATATACAAAGCCGCGCGGTCTTTAATGGAACCACTTGGATTGAAATATTCGAGTTTGGCGAAAAGCTGAACATGTGGATTCGGATTCAGCTTATTGATTAAGACAAGGGGGGTCTTGCCGATGGTATCAAGGATGGCCGGATTGGTTTTTTTTTTGAAATTCAACAATCGTTTCCTTATTTAACTGGTTCCATCCCATCGGCCGGGTTAAAATCCCAATTTTTCATCTGGTCCAGCATGGCATAGTCGGTGGTATCACATTTAACCGGTGTAATGGTAATATATCGATGGCTTAAAAAAACGGCGTCCACATTATACTGCTCAGAAAGAGATTCAGCTGAATCGTGTTTTTCAGTTTGGGTCTGCATGTCGCACCCCTGCCAATAATAGGATCGCTGGCGGGGATCGACTCTTTTCTCAAAGTATTCACCATTAAACCGGGTCCCGTGCCGGCTGACCCGTACACCGGCAATCTTCTCCGGGGGAAGATCGGGTGTATTCACGTTGAGAAATGTGCCTTTGGCCAACCCGTGACTGAAAATACGATGGGTCAACCGTTTAACAAAATGGGCCGTTTCGTTCAAATATTTCGGGCGCCGGCTGTCGATTGAAATCGAAATGGCACTCACACCGAACAGGGCCGCTTCTCTAGCAGCGGCCACGGTTCCCGAATAGTTTACATTCACGCCGACGTTGGCTCCCGGATTGATCCCGGAAATGACCAGTCGGGGCAGATGGTCGAAGAGTTCCAGTATCCCCAGCTTGACGCAATCAGCCGGGGTACCCGTGACGGCGATCCCGCTATACCCTCCATTCAGCCTTATCCGCTGCTGTCGCAGGGGCTCGTGCAAAGTGATGGCGTGTCCGATGGCACTGCGTTCACGGTCCGGCGCCACCACACCAACCCGGTATTGGCCGGCAAGCTCCCGGTACAAAACCCATAACCCTTCCGCATAAATTCCATCATCATTGGTCAATAAAATATCCATGTCTGATTACACTGGTAGATTAAATTGAATTTGGGTTAAGCGGTTCATCGTTCACAGTTCCGGGTTAAAGCCCGCTCAAATACCCCATCAGTGAAAAACCCATATAGGCGCCATTTACAACAAAACCTTGACTTTTTCAACGATGTTAGATTTATAGCTGTTTAAAATCGATGTCCGGTTGCAATGTGTCTCGAACCTGGTTTAGAAAAGCAGACGACCCAAAGTTACTGTAATACCATACCACTTAGCTGAGAGACCTTTGAAAAACGTTCAATTCTATACATTTTTAATAGTGGCGATTGTTTTGCCCTGTATATCATGGGGCGCGCCTGAATTGGATACGAATAACGAACCCGACGCTCCCTGGCGAATTTTCGCCGACCAGATTCACTACGATAAAAAATCAAAGACCTATACCGCTGAAGGGAATGTCACCCTCAAACAGAACAACCGTAAAATTACCGCCGACAAAATTATATACAACACCGATACGATGAAGGCTTATGCTACCGGCAACGTCGTGGTGACGTCCGGAAGCGACATTCTTACCGGTGAGCGGATTGAAATGGACCTGAATAACAAAACCGGCACCATCCATGGAGGTCATGCCTTTTTTGAAGCCCGTCATTTTCATATCCATGGCGACAAAATCAGAAAAACCGGCGATGAAACTTACGCCGCCGAACGGGCCAGCATAACCAGCTGTGACGGTGAATCACCCGCCTGGAAGCTAACGGGAAAGGATCTAAACCTATCCATGGAAGGATATGCCACTGCGTGGCACACTACGTTGTGGTTTAAACAGGTCCCCGTATTCTACAGTCCTTTTTTTGTTATTCCCATTAAACAGGACCGTCAGTCCGGTTTATTAAGACCGGAGGTCGCCATTTCCAGTGACCGTAAGGGCTTCGAGTACGCCCAGCCGCTTTTCTGGGCGATCAGCCCGAGTACCGATGCCACCTTGTACTGGGACTACCTGGAAAAGCGTGGAAACAGATGGGGAGCTGAGTTCAGATATATCCTGGATCCCCGGTCCAGGGGAACAGTCATGTTCGACTATCTTGACGACCAAAAGATTGATGACGGCACCGGGGACTCCAGCGATAAATGGGGATATACGGATGATGATTATTTGCGGACCAACCGGGATCGATACTGGTTTCGCATGAAGCATGATCAGGGCGACTTGCCCTTGGGGTTTACCGGTAGGGTCGATCTGGATATGGTCAGTGATCAGGATTACCTGCGGGAGTTTAAAGAAGGCATCGCCGGCTTCAATGCAAGCGACGGTTATTTTTTCAGAAATTTCGGCAGGGACCTGGATGATTACGACGATACCATCCGCAGAAACATTGTCAACCTGACCCGCAACTGGCCGAAATACCGTTTAAATACAGGGGCAACCTGGTTTGACAACATCACCCCCAGCGATAATGACTTCACCGTCCAGCGATTGCCCTGGATCACTTTTTCCGGATCGAAGCAGAAAGTATTTCAAACCCCGCTTTTTTATACCCTGAATACCGGATATTCTTACTTTTACCGTCAGGATGGAGATGAAAGCCATAATATTACCGGCCTGCACCATACCAATCTGTATCCGCGCGTTTTTCTGCCCATGAGAGCCGGAAATTTTTTCACCATCGAGCCGTCCGCCGGCTGGCGGTATAACTACTGGAACATCAGTGCCTTTGAAAACGACGACCCCGGCCTGGAAACGTCGGTTGACCGTAATATTTATGATATCGGGGTTGGGTTGGGTTCCGAGGTATTTCGTGTTTACGATATCGGGGGTGAACGGATCAATAAAATCAAACATTCAATCCGACCGAAAATCGCCTACACGTTCATCCCCGAAGTGGATCAGGATGACATCCCCGACTTTTCTGAAATCGAGCCGATTGATAATAAAAACATTGTCAGCTACTCCATTACCAGTACATTCACTTCAAAACTGAAACGAAAAACAACCTCAAAAGATTCGGGACCCTCTTCCCAAATACGTGATAATGCGACTCAATATGACTATCACGATTTTTTGCGTATTTTTCTAGAACAGAGCTACGATTTCAATGAAGCCGATGACAATCAAATTGAAGACCCCGAACCCCTGTCTCCTCTGTACGGGGAAATCCGTTTTTATCCCTCTCCTTATCTGTGGGGCCTGGCGGATATAAAATGGGATTTCTACAACAGCCAGTCCGTGGAAGAAAATGTGGAAGTTATCATCCAGGATAAAAGAGGTGATCGTCTTCACACCAGATACAGTGCCAAGGGTGTTGAAGATAATCTAAGGGAAAATCTGAATTTCTTCTTACGCGTGGCCATAACAAATCGGTTGTCAGCCCATGCACGCTACGAACAAGATCTGATCGAAAAACAGGCCGTCAGGCGCGGGTTGGGATGGGCGTATCGAGCTGACTGCTGGACCTTCTCTTTTGACTACCTTGAAGAGGCCGAAGACCGGCGATATTCATTTGCCATCTTCCTGCACGGCCTGGGGGGATTCCAGCAGGGTATAAATGACAATATTGGTAGCGGGAATTAGTGCCATGAATGAAACCACCTTAAGCCCGGCGTGGTATGTCCTGCATACCCGCAGCCGATTTGAAAACACCACGCACGAGGGCCTTGCCAAAAAATCGATTGAGGTGTTACTGCCCAAAATTCTGGTTCCAAGCAAACGTCGGGACAGACGGGTCATGCTGCGCACACCAATGTTTCCCGGCTACCTGTTCGTCAAAACCGATCTGAACCCATCCCATCATCTCGAGATCCTCAAGACGGTCGGCGCCGTCCGCCTGCTCGGTAACCGGGAAGGACCGTTGCCGGTTCCCCGGGAAACCATTGATTCATTGAAGATCATAGCGACCGCCGAGCAAAAAGTGGACACCGGGACCCGGTTTAAAAAGGGGGACCGAGTGGTTGTTCTGCAGGGGGCATTTGCGGGGGTAATCGGTATTTTTTCAAGTTACCGGGGAAAAAAAAGAGTCGTCGTCCATATCGAGGCTTTGGGCCAGTTTGCCGCCGTGGAAGTCGATGAAGCCGATGTTGAGCCTTTGCATTTATAATCAATTAAGATCTTGACTTGTTACCCGATATTATTTAATAAATATAGGATTTGGAATATAACAAACACCAAGGAGGGTAAATGAATAAACTGGAGTTGATAGCCCGACTCAAGACTGATGCGGATATCTCCAGAATGGAAGCATCCAGGGTTGTCCAGATATTTTTTGACGACATGGCTGAAACTCTGGCCAGAGGCGATCGGGTTGAAATTCGCGGATTGTGCAGCTTTTATGTTAAAAATTACAAAAGCTACACGGGACGTAACCCCAAAACCGGCGACAAGGTCCGAATCAAACCGAAAAAATTACCGTTCTTTAAACCGGGTAAAGAGCTAAAGGAACGGGTCGATTACTGATCGCGTGGGAGGCATTGAACCGATTATAAATCAGGATCGGTCGATACGCATTCTGATGAAGCGGATTCGCAGCCGAAAAATTCCCCATGCGTTGTTATTTACGGGAATAGACGGAATCGGCAGGTATCAGACGGCGGTTCGGTTCGCCACGACGGTAAATTGCACCGGACGGACAGCAATCCGAATCGATTCATCCGATCCGGGGACTTTAAATGAGAGAGATGATGCGCCCCATTTTCCGGTATGCGGAACCTGCCCGTCGTGTAAGAAGATTATCACCGGGAATCACCCCGACATACTTCATATTAAGCCGGCCGGCAGTGCCATTAAAATCGATCAAATCCGGTCTCTTCGTAATACTCTCAGTCTAAAGCCCTATGAAGCCCGTCACCGCGTGGCCATTCTTGAAAGAGCCCAGGAAATGACCATCCCGGCATTCAACGCGCTACTGAAAATATTGGAAGAGCCACCCGAACGGACCACAATAATTCTCATCGCCAATAAATCGTCGGATCTGCTCCCGACAATTGTTTCTCGTTGCCAACAGATCCGGTTTGCCCCGGCTCCAGACGATCAAATTGCCCGCTCATTGGCGGACCGGCAAGGGGTCGGGATGAAGCGTGCTCACATCGCCGCTGCAATGGCCGGCGGCAGTTTCGATGTTGCCAAAAAAATGGCTTCCAATCAGTGGCAACGGCAGCGAGATTGGATGCTCAATGAGATGACGTTGATAGGCCAAGGTAAACCAAAGAACGGAAAAGTATCCATCCGGCGAACCATGGCTCTGGCGGAAACACTCACAAACGACCGGCAAATGCTTGATAACGTGCTGGTGGCGATAAAATCCTGGTTGCGGGATCTATCCCTCTGGCCGTTCATGCCGGAGGATATCATCAACCTGGACATGGCCACTCAAATCGGCAAACTGGCATCAGCCATCGACGCCGATACTTTTTTCACCGGTTTTACGGCCATGGACACTATAGAGAAACAGATTCGGGCCAATGCCAATCCACGACTGGCCCTGGAAACATATTTTATCAAACTGACTCATAATCTTTCCGCCTCGGGTGGATCTGGATAAAACAACTGTTATGGGAAAAATCGTCGGCATTCGCTTCAGCCCCGCCGGAAAAATCTATGACTTCGATGCAGGGGCTTTTGTCTTGAATCAAAATGACCATGTCATTGTGGAAACCCAACAGGGTCTTGGATATGGCGTCGTGGCGGTTGGACCGATTGAGCGGGAAAATGAAAAAAACAGGCATCCATTAAAAAAAGTATATCGTCTGGCTACCCTAAAAGACAAAGATCAACTTAACCGGAACCTTGCAACTGAAAAATCCGCCCATGCCTATTGCCAGCAGTGCATTGATAAACTTGGCCTGAAAATGAATCTGTTCTCGGTGGAAACCACCTTTGATGCCAGAAAAACCACCTTTTTCTTTACCGCCGAAGGCCGGGTTGACTTTCGGCAATTGGTAAAAATGCTGGTGAAAAAGCTGGCGGTTCGCGTCGAAATGCGCCAAGTAGGCATTCGTAATCAAGCCAAGATGATCGGTGGATTGGGCCGCTGCGGGCGTGAAATATGCTGCAGCACTTTCATTCAGAAATTCGAACCGATTTCCATTCGAATGGCCAAAAACCAAGGGCTCTCATTGAATCCGACTAAAATATCAGGCCTCTGCGGACGACTCATGTGCTGTCTGACATTTGAAAACACCGCCTACCGGAATCATCGTAAAAAACCCAAGCCGTCGACTGACAGGCCGACCGTTTCGGGGAAAAGCGAAATGAAAATATCAAAAAAAATACCGGATAATGCTAAACAATAATTGAACCGAATCGAAAAGGTATTTTAATGACGGATCCTTTTTACATTACAACGCCCATTTATTATGTGAATGCCAGACCTCATCTGGGTCATGCCTATACGACCATTGTGGCGGATGTGGCTGCTCGATTCAATACCATGCGCGGGAAAGAAACCTTTTTCCTCACCGGGACGGACGAGCACGGCGACAAAATTGTCCGTGCCGCTGAAAAAGAAGGGGTAAGTCCCAAAACCTATGTGGACAGCATCAGTGCCCTGTTTCGCCGCCTGTGGCCCGAGTTGAACATCTCCCATGACCGGTTTATCCGTACCACTGACCCGGCGCATATGGCGGTGGTCAATCAGGTGCTTCAAAAAATATACGACACCGGAGATATTTACTTTGCCGAATACACCGGGCTGTATTGTTACGGTTGTGAACGGTTCTATACCGAGCGGGAGTTGAAGGACGGCAAATGCCCGGACCATCAAACGGAACCGGAAGAAATCAGCGAGTCCAATT
>JAOZUU010000487.1 GCA_029938515.1 Desulfobacterales bacterium
TCGTATACTTTGACCTCAATCTCTTTCAAATGCCTCGCCCCCTTCCTGCCATCGGTCCAATGTACGCTTTATTGTACCGATAGTTCGTTTGTATTTACCCGGTCTCATAAAACCATAAACCAGTTGGTTTTATATGCCGGGTTTCAAAATTAATCTTGTAAATATAAACCGGATTCGATATTATTTCAAGTCTAAATTTGTAAAAATATTTATAACCTTGCCGGCAGGGAACGCCGTTTGAATTGAAAGGTCGGACATTTTTTGTTGCTTGCTATTTGACAACCATATCAAGTATCTTGATACTGTATTTTTTCGGCTAAATTGGAGAAGGCCCTCCTGTTTCGGCTGACCTATGGAGATGGAGGAGACATGACTGACAAGGAGCGCATTTCCCAACCGTATCGGATGAAACCATCCGATGATGACCTCATCGTCGAAGACGATCATTTCGACAAGGAAACCGCTTACGAATCCTGGCAGGAAAGCCCCATGACGGGTGGAACCGGTTTTTTTCGCAGATACTGGGTGTTGCTCGCGCTACTGATTCTAGCACTGCTTGGGTTATATATATATTACAGTGCCACACGCCCAAAAAGCAATACCGTTCGCCTGTCCCAGGCAACGATACTCGATTCGAGAATCGATGAGCTCGAATTAAGGTTTTCCAGTCTGGAAGAAAAAACCCCGGAGACAGATCAGACGGGTAAACCGGGCGTGCAGATGGAAGTCGTCGATCGTATTTCCGATCGGATGGATCGCCTTGAGGGTTCTTTTAAAACCTGGATGGAAGAGATGACGGCTAAAATGGAAGCGGTTCAAAAAGAGACATCCGCGCAGAAGTCGGTCACCCAAAAACAGGTCACCCGGGCGCCGGTCACCCAAAAAACCGTGGCTCAAAAACCGGTCACCAAACCCAAACCCAAAAAGCAGGTATCCACGGAGAAAAAGGAAGCCAAGGTCGTGCCTAAGACGGAAAAGCAAACCTCTGTTGGCACCGCCAAGACGCGCTACCATACTGTCAAGCCCGATGAGACCCTATATCGACTTAGTGTTAAATACGGATTGCCGGTAGACCGGATAAAGGAACTCAATCAGCTGTCCAGCAATATAATCAAACCCGGTCAAAAATTGCGGGTATCGCCCTGAATCTCTCTTTTCAAAGGGGGAGTAAAAAGATTACCACGAGAACTTTGGACTGTAGAATTACAAGGAAGGTATACGGTTTTTTGTTGAACTTTTAATGAATTGCACGATGGCTCGATGCACTTTATTTGCCCCTTCGCCGCGAATAATTCCATGACGGGCAAAATGAAATAACAAAAATTGTTTGTCTTCTGACCCTAGTTTTTCAAAAAATTGTTTGGCGCCTTTTTCATCCACTACCGGGTCTTTGTCCGCCAGAACCAGAAGCGCGGGCAGATTGATTTCCGTTGCCGCTTCGGCCACCTCCTCCATTAATTTCTCCAACTCCCTGACACCGGAAACAGGATTCCGAAAATAGTTGATATCCGGATTTTCGGGGTGGTTTTCAACGAATTGCCGGGTCATTTGGGGCCGGACGCGTCCGACCAGACGATTCCACATGTCCATGGCCGGTGCCAGCCTGGCGGTTGCCGCATGGAGTTTAAACGGCGGGCAAACGGCAAACACGGCGCTGATGTCCGGGATACGCGCCGCCAGATCCAGGGCCAGCCCGGCGCCGTTGGAAAAACCACCGACGACGATTTGCCGGCATAAAAGACTGATAATGGCATAGCCCCGGTCGGCGCTTTCCATCCATTCCCGCCGGGATCGTAAACTCAGGTCTTCGGGGCTGGTTCCGTGCCCCCTGACCCGGGGGGCGTATACCCACCATCCCTGCTGGTTCAGATGTCGGGCCAGCTCCCTGACTTCCATGGGAGCGGCCATGTATCCATGAATTAATACGACGCCGATTTTTCGGGAGCGTCCCCGCAACAGGAACGGTGCCCCGACGTGTTTCGGTTTGGATTCATTTTCAATGTAAAAGGTCTGGTAATCCGTATCAAATTCATCGGTGCCCAGGCGTTCCAGCAGGTGGACGGTCCGGCGTTTCACCCAGAAGCTCGGTAACCAGGCGATCTTTCGCAGGCGGGCCTGCAACTCGGTAATGGGCTCGATCTCATTGACCATGACTTGAATGGGATTTTCCACCCGGATCCGGTGAAAGTCGGCCAAAGGAGTCAATTTTAACGGGTCTTTCATAAATCGGTCACCCTGTTTTTGCACGACCGCTTTTTCCAGGGCCAGGTTGATAAATTGTTCGAACCAGCCGCCGGGATCATCGACCAACAGATGCAGCGGGGGGCGATCCATGTCACGGTGAAGATGGATCTCCGGGTGGGTATTGTTAGCGGACACGGCCAGAAAAACACGCCGTTTCAGATCTTCCGGGTCGAATTTCCGGCGGGGCAGATATTTTAAAATGGCTGCAAATAGATGTTCCGGATTGACCGTGGTCAGACGATAGATGGCGCGCATATAGCGATGCATCAATTCCAGCGCGATTGTTCGCATGGCGGGAGTGGATGGGAGCACTTCGTCGAACCCGATTTCACGATCACTGTCGATATCCGCGCGGATTAAAGGCTGATTCAGGAGCGGAGACACTTCAATCGGTTCACCAAAGCGGATATCAATGTCCACCCCGGACAGCAGCATCGTCCCTTCGGTCATGAGTTCTTCTTCTAATCGAACGGGCATGTTTTCCACAAAATGATCGGCCAGGTAATTAAGGAGGTTCTCCTTGGCCCGAATGGGGTAGTAGGTGATGTTTACCGGAACGATATAGGTGTTAACATCGAGGACCGGATCGAGATCATCGATTTGAAACAAGTCCATCAATCGTTCGGCTTCAGATGGATGAGCCCGGCGCATTGTTTTCAACCGCTGCCGGTAGAATTCCGTGCGAAGGGCCAGGGAAGCGGCGCCGGTATGGGGCGGTTGCTTCCCGTCGGCATACGAGATCAAATACTCCCCCTTT
>JAOZUU010000050.1:0-7566 GCA_029938515.1 Desulfobacterales bacterium
ATGCCGTCGATGGCGGTTCACTGGGCCTCATCAGCAACAGCGCCCTGGCTCCTCAGATCCAGAAGGCGCTTGAGCCGTTAAAGCCCGATGAATTTACCGATATCATCGAAACCGATCAGGGATATCAGATTTTTTATCTTGAAGATATTGAGACCGGTTCGGCTGATTCGTTTGATAAAGTCAAAATGAAGATTGAAGATAATCTTTACAATCAGGTCATAAACCAACAATATGAAAAATGGCTGCAAGATTTGCGGACCCGTGCACATATCAAGCTGATCAGATGAATGAAAAGGCCGATCAGCACATCCGGATTTCTTTCGGACGGTTTCTTCAGAAAACAAGACTTGAAAAACGTATTCGTTTAACGGACGTGTCCAAAAAAACCCGGATCAGGACTCAAATCCTGCTGGCCATTGAAAAAGAAGAACATGATAAATTACCGGCCGCAACATACGTTAAAGGGTTGCTAACAGCGTTTGCTAAGGCGGTGGGGGCTGATACGAATGAGGTGCTCCGCTATTATGAGCAGGATCGTCAGGCATTTAACGAAATGGCCCGGTTTCAATCCGGGCTTACAAAGTCCGGTGCCGGAGACTGGCTGAAATTAGGTTGCGTCCTGGGGTTGCTGTTGATGCTGGCGGCCTTGTCGATTTACCTAATGACGTTTGTGGGCGGGAAGATGGGTCCGGGAGCGGCCTCCCAGGGAGAGTTGTCCGGGGAAGCATCACGCCGGAACGGTAGTATAAATGGATCGGATGATTCTGAAGACGCCCTTTCGAATGGACAAGACAACCATACGGAGATCTCCAAAAAGGCTGGAACCCAAACGACGGTGCAAGGGGCACTCAAACCCGCGCCCGATGAAAAGAATACGGCCCTGGCGGATGACAAAAACAATGCAAACCATAAGCTAAATACAGATGGATATTTACTATCCATTCATGCTGTGAAAAATACCTGGTTGAAAGTGATAGCCGATGACCAGGAGGTGGTTAAATATCGTTTAAAAATGGGAGATCGACTGGACCTGACGGCTGTTTCACGATTTAATATTTTAATCGGTAACGCCGAAGGGGTTCAATTAACTTTAAATGATCGGCCCTTTCCGGTGAGCGGAAAGAGCGGTCAAATAGTCAATATCGAGATTCCCTGATTCCAGGGAGATTCTTTCTATTGCTACTGCTCATTGCCAAGATAATGGGCGCTATGCGAAGGTTACCGTGACACGCTCAACCAAACTAAAACCCGAATATATCCTGCAGGCGGATCCGGCCAAACGGCTGGCCGATACCATTAAGCGGCTTTTGCGTCGTAATGCGTATACTTCTTTAAAGAAGATCGTGGCTAAAACCCACGCCGCCGATTTGTCCGTGATCTTCCATTCGCTCACGATCTCAGATCAGCACCGGCTCTTTGACATGATATCGGATCTTGAGCAAAAAGGAGTTCTGTTCAGCGAACTGGATGAGGACGTTTTTCTTTCTCTGGTGGCCGATATGTCAGTGGATACCCTGGTGGAGATTCTGGGGCAGATGCCCACCGATGATGTGGCCGACCTGATTGGGCGATTCCCCCAGGAAAAAGCCGATGATATATTGAAACGGATGGACCTGGAAGAGTCTGAAGAAGTGGAGGGATTGCTTCGGTATGATGATGAAACGGCCGGTGGCATCATGGTCCCCGATTTCATCGCTTTGAAGGAGAATATTACGGCGGCCGAGGCAATTCGTTCCATTCAGGAAGAACACCTTGAAGTGGAGATGCCTTTTTACCTTTACATCGTCGATGACCATGATCATTTGGTCGGGGTCAGTTCTCTCCGGCAATTGGTTGTGGTTTCTCCTGATGCCCCGCTAAATACAATCATGACCACTGACGTGCTCTCCGTCAAAACCGACATGGATCAGGAGGAAGTCGCCAAAATCGTTGCCCGGTATGATATTCTGGCCGTTCCGGTAGTTGACGACGGTAACCACCTGGTAGGGATCGTGACCGTTGACGATGTAATTGATATTTTTCGGAAAGAAGCAACCGAGGACATTTTGAAGATGGCCGGTGTCGGCGAGGAATTTGTTGAGACTAAATCGGTGTTGAAAAGCACCCGTATTCGCCTGCCATGGCTTTTTGCCAGTTGTATCGGTGGCATTGTTGCTTTTTACGTTATCGGTCGCTTCGAGGGCAGTCTGAGTCGCCTGACCTATCTGGCGGCCTTTATTCCGGTTATCATGGGGATGGGTGGCAATATCGGCACCCAGTCCGCGACCATTGTGGTTCGTGGCCTGGCCACCGGGCGATTCAATATCAGAGACATGGGCACTGTGGTTTTAAAAGAGCTGACCGTCGGATTAATCCTGGGTACATTTTACGGCCTCCTCATTGGCTCGGTAGCGCAGTTACAATATTCCACCCTGGGCTTGACCACGGCGGTCGGTCTATCTGTGGTCATCTCTATGTCGGTGGCCGCTTTTGTCGGATCAATGGCCCCAATGCTTTTTGCACGAATGAATATTGATCCGGCGGTTGCCACCGGTCCGTTTGTGACAACATCCATCGATATTGTCAGCGTGTTTTTTTATTTCAAGATCGCAACGGTTTTGTTGGATATTTAGGCCATGGCGGCTTTTACCACCCGGGCGATTGTATTAAGGCGCGTTGCCTTTGGTGATTTCGATCTCATTGTGACGCTGCTTACCCTGAACCGGGGAAAAATTACCGTTATGGCCAAAGCGGCCAAAAAAAGCATCAAACGGTTTTCCGGTGCCCTGGAACTGTTTACCCCGATCCAGGCGGTTTGCAGCAAGGGCCGGGGGATGCCGATTCTACAAGAGGCCAGCTTGGAAAACCCACTGGCCAATATCAGGTTAGATGTCGGTAAAACCGCCTATGCGAGCTATTGGGCTGAGATCATCGATATCTACCTGGAAGAGAATCATAAACAGCCGGAACTGTATCGATTGCTATATTTCACCTTGACCGGCCTTGACGCCGGGCGACGATCCGGTGAGATGTGGAGTATATTGTTTATGATGCGGTTTTTGATTCTGGCCGGTCTGGAACCACGGTTCGACCGGTGCCTTGTTTGTAAAACCGGCGTTGAACGATCCCCGGCATTTTTTTTTGACCTGACAAAAGGGGGTATTATTTGTGAGCGCTGCAATTCCAGCCCTTCGGGAAAGATACGCTTGATGAAAGGAACGATAAAACAACTTCAATGGCTGGGAAAGAAAGAGTTGTCCCAGGCGGCCCGCGCACGTTTTAGTGTTAGCGCCGTTGATGAAGCGCTATCTGTGCTGGAAGCTTTTTTACCGTATCATCTGGGGAAAACCCCCCGAAGCCTCAAATTCCTGAAAGGCCTTCGATTCAACGTAGATGGTTGCTGATAATAAGTTCAAAGGGATGCGGTCGATGCCGGAATGTTTAAATGATTCGTTTGATTATATTGGTTTTGATCGGATTCTCGGATCCGGTTCTGTGACCGCATCGGCTCCTTGCCGGATCGATATGGGAGGAACTCTGGATATCGCCACATTATATTATCCCCTGGGGCGGTTTCATCCCCTAACAGTGAATCTGGCGGTTAACCTGCGCACACGGATACACCTTTCAGCGTACACCTCCGGTCTTGTCAAGGTAAGCTCCCGGGGGTTTGATTCGGCTGAATTTAATGCTGATCAGGTTCCGTTCGATCATCCCCTGGGATTGATGTTTGCCGTCGTCACCTATTTTGGAGTGCACGGTATTCATGTCCGTATCGATTCACCCTCGCCGCCAAAAAGCGGCCTGGGTGGATCATCGGTGGCTGCGGTGGCATTGGTGGCGGCATTTGCCCGACTGGGCGAGCGACAAGATCGCAAAACACTAAGCAGGCGCCAGATTGCCATGTTGGCACATGCCATTGAATCGGGAGTGAGCATGGTGCCGTGTGGATCTCAGGACCAGCTGGCAGCCGTTTACGGAGGCGTGAATGCATGGGAATGGCATGCGAATGGCAGCGGATCGAATTTTACCCGTCGGATCATAGTGAAAAAAACGGGTCATCAGCATTTTCAACAGCAAATCCTACTGGCCTATAGCGGAGTGCCGCATGTATCGAGTGATATCAACGGACAATGGCTGCGGCAGTTCCTATCCGGTAACGATCGGAATGCCTGGCGGAAGATCATCGCCTGCACCCGTCGGTTTGCCCATGCCCTGGCTGAAAATGATATCCAATCGGCGGTGGATGCCATGAACGCGGAAGTCGATATTCGACGAAAGCTGACCCCGGCGGTGCTGGGCGAAATGGGCGAGCAGTTGGTAGCGGCGGCGACCCGGTCCGGTTGCGGGGCCCGATTTACCGGTGCCGGAGGGGGTGGCTGCATCTGGGCCCTGGGGGTCGTCGAACGTATCAGGGCACTTAAATCGCACTGGCTGGAATTATTGTCCACTCGGCCGGAGGCTCAATTGATTGAAGCTGGTATTGACGACAAGGGGGTTGTCGTAGGATAAAGCCGGGAATTGGAGATCAGAGGTTTCAGGATGGGAATTCGCTCCATTCTCAACCCAACCCGGATAAACCGCAAAGAATAGCCACAAAGGCACTAAGACACAAACAGTAAATGTTTTATGATTAAACTTCGTGTTTTTGTGTCTTCGTGGCGAAAATATTTTATCAGATAAATCCTTCGCAAATATGATGGGATTTGAATAAATAGATACTAAATGAACTGCAGATAATATCAAACTTGAGAGGGAAAATGAATTTTCAGGATGTTATTCACACACTTGAGTCTTTCTGGGCCCGTAAAGGTTGTGTGGTGATTCAACCATACGATCTGGAGGTCGGCGCCGGTACATTTCATCACGGCACCACCCTTCGGGCACTGGGCCCGGAACCGTGGAAGGTGGCCTATGTTCAACCTTCCAGGCGCCCCACCGACGGCAGGTATGGTGAGAATCCCAATCGGTTACAGCACTACTATCAGTACCAGGTGCTTTTAAAACCGTCTCCGTCGGACGTCCAGGAACTATACCTTCAAAGCATGAAGGCACTGGGGATAGATCCCAGCGAACACGATATTCGTTTTGTGGAAGACGACTGGGAATCGCCCACCCTGGGTGCCGCCGGGCTGGGATGGGAGGTCTGGCTGGATGGCATGGAGGTAACTCAGTTTACCTATTTTCAAATGGCAGGGAGTGTGGAGCTTCACCCTATTCCGGTGGAACTCACCTATGGATTGGAGCGAATCACCATGTACCTGCAGGGAGTCGACAATGTTTACGATCTAAAATGGAACGATGATATTCTCTACGGAGAAATAGGCCATCGACAGGAAGTAGAGCAGTCCACCTATAATTTTGAAATAGCCGATGTCAAGATGTTGTTTCAATTGTTTAACATGTACGAGGCCGAATCCAAACGAATCATCAAAAAAGACCTGGTACTGCCAGCGTATGAGTTTTGTCTGAAATGCTCCCATACCTTTAATCTGCTTGATGCACGGGGAGCCATCAGCGTAGCTGAGCGAACTGGATACATTGGCCGTATTCGAAACATGTCCCGCGCATGTGCGGTTGGCTATTTAAAACAGCGTGAGGAGATGGGACACCCCCTGTTAAAAAGTAGAACCCAATCCGGCGAAGCCGGAACCAAATTGAAGATTGGCGATTGAAGATTGACGATTTGTGGTATCGCTCTTGAGCGGCGTAGCCCTAAGGCGAGGACTGCTTTGCTATGTCTTTCTATTAAAAACGATAGAATTTCTTAAATATTCAATTTGGCTATGGCATAAATCCTTCACAAATATGAAAAATGCGAATACTTGCTAATGAGGAGATCATGGATAAATTACTGCTCGAAATAGGCACGGAAGAAATTCCGGCCGGATATATTGAACCGGCTTTAAATGCCATGGCGGATGATTTGACCCAAAGGCTGGCCACGGCCCGGATTGACTGTGGAAAAGTAGAAGTGTCCGGTACCCCGAGAAGGCTTGCGATTATAATCGATAATGTAGCGGCCAAGCAGCAGCCGTTATCAGAAGAAGTGATCGGGCCACCGGAAAAAATTGCTTTCGATGATAGTGGGAAACCCACGATGGCGGCCCGAAAATTTGCCGAGAAGGTCGGGGTGGCCGTGAACCGGCTCAAAGTCAAACAGACAGACAAGGGACGTTATCTGTTCGCACGGAAAACCGAGCGAGGGTTGGCCACGCGGACATTGCTTAAAACCATTCTGCCGGAAGTGATTGAATCGATTCCGTTCCCCAAACGGATGAAGTGGGGAGAATTGCACGTAACCTTCGCGCGTCCCATCCATTCGGTCGTCGCTTTGTATGGCAGCCAGATCGTTTCGTTTAAGGTGGGTGAAGTCAAGAGCGGTCGCTATGTTCGTGGGCACTATTTCATGCACCCTGATAAAATTAAAATTAACCATCCGGACATGTATGTCACCGCCTTGAAAGAGGCCCGCGTAATCGTCGATATTCAGGCCCGCAAGAAAGAAGTAAAAAAGAAAATTGATGAAGCGGCGTCCGGAATTGGCGGCAAGGTGTTGCCTGATAATGAACTGTTGGATATTGTTACTAACCTGGTTGAATATCCGGCCCCGGTGATCGGTCGATTCGACGATGAATTTCTGGTCCTGCCGCCCGAGATTTTGATTACGGCCATGCGCGAACATCAAAAGTATTTTGCACTTATTGATGACAATGATGATTTGTTGCCGGCTTTCGTGGCGGTAAATAACACGGTTGTTAAAGACATGGATCTGGTGGCCGATGGTAATGGTCGTGTGATTCGTGCGCGCTTGGCCGACGCACAGTTTTTTTATAATAATGACACGGCCGTTTCCATGGAAACATGGGTGGAAAAATTAAAAGGGGTTACGTTTCAAGCCAAGCTCGGCACCATGCATGCGAAAGCACTTCGGGTGCAGAATCTGGCTGAAATGCTAAGCGAGAAGGTTATTGAAGATCGTCCCGTCGATTATGCCCCACCGGCTTTGAAGGCCTATGTCTCTCAGGCGGCACTACTAAGTAAAGCCGATCTGGTCAGTGAAGTCGTGGGTGAATTTCCAAAGCTTCAGGGCGTGATGGGAAGGATTTACGCCCGAGAGGCCGGTGAGCCGCCCGAAGTGAGTCAAGCGATCGAAGAACATTATCGGCCGACGTATTCAGGGGGGATGCTTCCGAAAACATTGACAGGGGCCGTGGTCAGCATCGCCGATAAACTCGATTCCATTTGTGGGTTTTTCAGTGTCGGGCTGGTTCCGACCGGGGCTTCCGATCCTTACGCCCTTCGCCGCCAGGGAATCGGGGTGATACAGATCATGAATGCCAACGGATTTACTTTTTCGCTGAGTGACGCGGTGGAGCGTAGTTTATTACTTTACGAAATTGAAGATATGGACAGACGACTTTCCATCAGGGAGCAGGTGCTTGATTTTTTAAGGAACCGGATAAACCGAATGCTGGTGGGAGAAGGCTATGCCAAGGACATGGTCCAGGCGGTTACTCATATGTCGGTGGATCATGTGCCCAATGTATGGCACCGGGTCCGCGCCCTGGAAACGTTAAAATCCAA
>JAOZUU010000050.1:7666-10702 GCA_029938515.1 Desulfobacterales bacterium
TTTGCCGATTTTTCACGAATTGCAACCTAAACAGCACGAGCTGATAAACTAACTTAAATAATCTTAGTAAATTTTCAATGAAATAAGGAGAAGATATGCCGTTTGACCCTGAGAAAGATAAAGTCATAAAAAAATGGCGCTGTGAGGAAACCGGTCTGGTGGTTTCCATTAATCAATACAATAATGGCCAGCCGAAATTGCAGATCGGCCCCCGCATTCTTAAAAAGCAAGACGGCAGTGATCGAGCACCGGTCCGGGCGGGACGGTTGAGCATGGAAGATGTTATCTGGTTTTACGATACCATCGACGAAATTAAGGATGAATTATCTCAACTTGCCCAGCCGGAATGATTGATAACAGGCCATCTGTAGGAGATGATGTCGCGATAGTAAATCCGGTCGTCAACGCGCGAACCCCGAAGCTGGGCCCGGTGGCGCTGATGGTCAGTCCCAAAAAAGATCTGCGTTACTGTTGTGACCTGATGCAGTGGTCGACGGATGATTACTATCGTCTTTATCTAAGTCGTCTTTATTACCCCAAAAGAAACACTCGCGGGCCTTCACTCGCGGGTCCCGTTGTGGGAGCGCCCTATGCTGCAATGATGCTGGAAGCGTTGATTGCCTGGGGCAGCCGGCAGGTGATTTTTTTCGGCTGGTGCGGGAGCATCGACCCGCATGTCCGAACCGGCGACATTATTATTCCCGATGAAGCGATCATCGATGAGGGAACTTCCCGCCACTACCTTGGCGAAGGCGTTCGATCCGTTAAACCCGCTGCGGATCTTACCCGGACACTTCGTAAAACTTTTACCGAACGGGGTATCGATACGCATAAAGGGCCAGTTTGGACCACGGATGCGGTTTATCGGGAAACCAAAGCGAAGGTCAGTCATCACCAAACGGTCGGTACACTGGGGGTCGAAATGGAGTTATCCGCACTCTTTTCCGTAGGGCGTTATCGATCAGTGGATATCGCCGGTGTATTGGTCGTTTCGGATGAACTGAGCACCTTGACATGGCAACCGGGGTTTAAATCCCCCGAGTTTCAAACAGGGCGTACAGCTGCTCTGGAAGGGATAGTATCCTGCTGCCGGAAATTGGCAGCCAGCCCGAATGAATAGGATTTGAAAGATTTGTATCAACTTCGTGGGGCGCAAGCTGCATATAATGAAAAACATAAACAAAGGTTTGAGTTTGACAATAAAGCTTGATGTGATTATATTGTAATTACATCAATTGCAAATGGAGGCAAATATGACTACTTTAATAAAAATTGGAAACTCGCAAGGTGTAAGGATTCCAAAAGCAATTATTGAACAGGCTCAATTAGAAGACAAAAAGTTAGTTTTTAAGATTAGTGATGACGGGCTGCTAATTCAACCTGTGCAAAAACCAAGGCAAGGATGGAAAGAGGAATTTGATAAAATTTTAAAAACAAAAGGAGCAGATCCAATTGATCAGGAATGGTTAGATGCTCCACTTACCGATAATGAGGATTGGGAATGGTAAAACAGAATATCCATAGATTCGACATTTGGTTAGTCCGATTGGATCCAACAAAGGGCTCAGAGATCAAAAAGACAAGACCATGTGTCATCATTTCACCTGATGAAATGTCCTCGCTAAAAACTGCTATAATTGCTCCAATGACATCTAAGGGATTCAACTTTCCAACTCGAATTCAATGCACCTTTCAAGGTAAAAAAGGTTTGATTCTATTGGACCAATTGCGAGCAGTTGATAAATCCAGATTAATTCAAAAACTCGGTACGATTTCTCAAAGCGCCCAAGTCAAGACAATGAATTGTTTGCAAGAACTATTTGCACATTAAAAAAAGACTTATTGAATCCAATCGATAAAATTTGCATATTTCACCTTTTGAAAAATCATACTCTTTTCTCATGTTCACTCACCATATGCTTTGGTTTCTTGTTTACACACATTCGTGAAATATTCAATGACATCTTCGAGTCTTGATAACAGGTAATAAGGAATGGAATAGAGGTAGTATTTTTTTCCAGATGGTAATTTTATCCGATCAAACCGGCTTTTGCCGGAATAGACACGGATGGCATAAGGGTGGGGGCTGTTTTCCATAAACAGATGCAGGGATTTCAGTTTGCCTGTTTTCCCGCTTTTCACTTCGATGGGGATAATCATGTCTTCAAAGGGATAAAGAAAATCCGTTTCGGCTATCCCCTTTTCCCGTATCCAGAATCTAAGTGACGGTGGTCGGAATCCTTGAGCAACCATTTCCTGAGCCGCGATCTGTTCCGATATTTTCCCTTGATAGACATTGTCCAGGGATTGTTTGCCAAAAAATTTTCTGAATCCGATCCGGTAATTCACCAGCCCGACATCAAGGAAAAAAAGCTTCGGGGCTTTGCGCAATTTTTCAATAACCGGTATATGGGTTGATACGGAAGGCTTTGCACGATATACAATCAAGGCACGTTCAAGAACATCAAACGCTTCTTTCATTTCTCTTGAACGGAAAGATGATTCTCCAAACTTTTCATAGGTAATCCGTTCACCGGCATATAAGGGCGCCCGGTCAATTGCATGGGTTAAATATTTTGCCTTCGCTAAGTTTGAATATTTTTCGACATCTTCAATATATCCCATGAAAATCGCATCATAAATTTCCCTCACGGCTGAATAAGAACTTGTTTTTCCATAAACGGAAAGGGCTTCCGGCATGCCGCCAACGAAAGCATAGGTGTTAAACGTTTCAAGTAACAGATCATGAAGGGGAGATTCTTCAAATACTTCCGATTGCATCAATTTTTCAGCCAGAGGGGGATTTTTTGCTTCAAGATACTCTCTAAACGTTACCGGATACATAAAGAGATTCTTGACTCTGCCGACCGGAAAAGAAAACCCCTCTTTTTTGGAAAAAACTTCCAGAAGTGAGCCGGCGGCAATAACGTGCAAATCCTTTACATCTTCATAAAAATATCTGAGGGATTGGATCGCTTCGGCTGAATGTTGAATTTCATCAATAAATAAAAGGACATCCCCTGTATCTAATTTTTG
>JAOZUU010000488.1 GCA_029938515.1 Desulfobacterales bacterium
ATACGCTCCCGGCTTTGCAGCAGATCATTGCGATTATCGGTGAAAATTTCCAGGGTCAGGGTATCATCATACCCGATTAATTTAAGGGCGGTCATCACCTTTTGAAACTGGATCGTCCCCTGGCCCACCGGTAAATGTGCATCCTGGTCCCCCGCATTGTCACTTATGTGTAAATGCCCGATCCGATTCGGGTATTGTTCGATAAACGCCAGGATTCGATCCCGGTTTGACTGGTTAATATGCGCATGTCCGGTGTCCAGCGTCAATTCAAGATCTGGAAACTGCTCCAAAATGGGGGCCAGGTCCTCTGGTTCCACGAAATTTTGATACTTGCTGGAAAACATATTCTCGAGGCACAGGCGAAGTCCCAGTTGCTTGCCTTTTTCCACGAAGATCCCCATGGCATCCAGGGCATACCCCATGGCCATATCCGGTACCAGCGCCCCCAGACCGCCGATATAGCTCGGATGAACGACTACTTTTAGAGGGACCAATTCCGCGGCGACTTCAAGGGAGTTGACCATTTCCATCACGGAAGCCCTGCGGATGCCCTCCGTCAGATCGGCGGTGTGAACAAAAGTCGGTAGATGGCAGACCAATTTCAGGTTTTGAATATTTAGAGCTTTTCTAATTTCGAGGATATTTTCTCTGATGATCGTGTAATGAGCTTCCGGGGCATCCATGGCCAGCTCCAGGTAATCGAACCCGAGTCGACCGATAGATTCAATTTCCTCAATTACCGGCCGGATGGGAAAATTCATCGCCCCGTAACGCATCTGAATAAATTCCTCCCCACGATGTTGCCTACCGGTGCAATAGCCCGGTAAACGCGGTTTTAATCTTGTCGCCCAGCGGCTTCTTAATGCGAACGGCCAGGTACAGATCCCCTGCCCCGCCGCCGCTCCTGCCGTCCGCACCCATGCCGGTCAAGCGAATCTTCTGACCGTCCCGGATACCGGGTGGTATCTTAACCACCAGTTTTTTAGCTTTTTTCCGGTGGTAATATGCATACGGACCGCCTTTTTGGGCTTCATCCGGATGCAGGATGATGGTGTCGTGCGTGTCGCTTCCTTTTTGGGGAACGGCAAGACCGGTCACTTTATTGAAAAGGTAGCTGATCAGTCGATTCGGCCTTCTTGGAAGTGATGTCCGGTGGCCGTTCGGGACGCGCCCCGGTCTGCCCGAAAAAATGAAACCGCCGGCAAAAAATCCAGGTCGTTTGTACTCGAAGGTCCGCATCCCGTCGCCATAAAAGTCTTTGAATATTTCATCAAACCCCCTCAGACCGAAAGACCGGGCCATTTCCTCGAAAATCTGGTGAATATCCGTACCCTGAAAAATATCCTGATCAGAGTAGGTTTTCCTGAAATGATCATAGGCTCCGGCGCCGAATCGGTCGCGAAGGGAATCATATTCCCGCCGTTTGGCCGGATCGGAAAGGACCGCATAGGCCTCGTTGATCTGTTTCATCCGATCGGCATTACCGGCTTCTCCGGATCGATCGGGATGATATTTAAATGCCAGTTTCCGATAGGACTCCTTGACCTGTCTGTCTGCAGCATCTTTTGGAATGTTTAAAATTTTATAGTAATCCGTCTGGGCCATGATATCATTTTATGCTATCCGGGTTCATCGACAAATCAGCCGATATTGACAGCTGAAAAATTTTCCCATAATTATAGCACACCGCTGATTTAAACCCAAGTTGGATGATTTTTCATATTAACATTGCCCTGGAACCATGCCCAAAACGGTTGACTGCCAACATATATCAGCCTATGGTAGAATGACTTTATCCGATGAACCACCAGACCATCACCGATCAGCTGATCAAAGCCCTTGCCCCGCTCCATTTCGGATCGCCGGTCACCCATGTCTATAATCCACTGGTCTATGCTCGGCCGGCATATGATCAATATCTGGCCCGGTTTGGCCTACCACCGAAGGAGGTCGTTTTGGTGGGAATGAATCCAGGGCCATGGGGGATGGTACAAACCGGTATCCCGTTCGGTGAAGTCGAATCGGTGAGAGACTGGCTGGGTATTAAGGCATCCATCGGAAAACCGCAGGAGATGCATCCCAAACGACCGGTATCGGGGTTTGACTGCTCGCGGCGGGAAGTCAGCGGTCAGCGGGTATGGGGTTGGGCACGGGATGTTTTCGGCACACCGGAACGATTTTTCAAGCGTTTCTTCATCGCCAATTACTGCCCCCTGGCCTTTATCGAAAAAACCGGGCGTAACCGCACACCGGATAAGCTGCGCGCTGAGGAGAAAAATCCGCTTCTGGATGCCTGTGATCAGGCCCTTCTACAAACCGTTGAATACCTTTCACCCCGTTATGTCATCGGTGTCGGTGCATTTGCCGCCGAGAGGATCAATAGGATGTGCCGGGATTTAAAAACCGTCACCGGTCGAATCACGCATCCCAGTCCGGCCAACCCCCTGGCAAACCGCGGCTGGTCAGCACGCATTACGACCGAATTCAATCAGATCGGCATTTCGCTGCCTGTATAAAGATCTTGCTTCGCGGCCTTCAGGCCGATCCCAACTCCATCGTTCTCCCTGGAGAATCGGTCCCTTTTGTCCTGTCAGACCGACCGGCCGGCCGAATGAAATCGGATGAGGATTTCGCCGGGAAATGGCCTGGCGGGGACATGCCGAGATCCTGGATCTTGTACAATAGGGTCTTATAGCTGATCTTCAGTTTTTTTGCCGCATGGGTCCGATTCCAGCCGGTATTTTTTAGAACCCCGGATATAACTTCCCTTTCCACCAGATCAAGTGCTTTCCTTCTGATCTCTTTCAGGGGTAGAAAATGTCCGTTGTTCTTGGTTTTCTCAAGTAATGTGGCCATATCCTTAATAAACGGGGATTGGAAAAGACGCTCGCTCTCAAGGTCAAAGTCCTCAATGGGCCGGGACGGGTTTTTTAAGTTGGCGATCACTTTCTCGCTGTCGCCCAGTACCAGAATCCGCTTTAAGACATTCTG
>JAOZUU010000489.1 GCA_029938515.1 Desulfobacterales bacterium
GTGACATTTTACAAATGTTTCTTGACAATACGTACGTTATGGCGTACTATTTTGTATATCCTGAATCCGTTTGTTTTCCATCACGGATTCAGGTAAATAATATTACAATTCAAGGGTGACACATGCCAACCTTAACAGCCACTGAAGCGAGATCAAAATTATATCGGCTAATAGATGAAGCCGCTTCCACGCATGAGCCTATCGTGATTACCGGCAAACGGGGTAACGCTGTCTTGCTGTCTGAGGAAGATTGGCGATCGATACAGGAAACTCTGTATTTACTGAACATTCCCGGCATGCGGGAATCGATTCGTACCGGCTTGGCAACACCGATCGAAGAATGTTCAGAGGATATTGAGTGGTGAGCTGGCGGATTGTCTTTACCAGACAGGCTCAAAAGGACGCCAGGAAACTGTCTTCCGCTGGTTTACGTCCCAAAGCTGAAGCGTTGATTGAAATCCTGCGCAATAATCCCTACCAAAAGCCACCACCGTTCGAGAAACTCGTCGGTGATTTATCAGGTGCTTATTCTCGCCGAATAAATATTCAGCATCGGTTGGTGTATGGGATCATTGATGAGGAAAAAGTGGTCAAGATTATACGAATGTGGAGTCACTATAAATAGAGACCTTTCTAGAACTCCAAATGCTTCGGCGTGCGGGGGAAAGGGATGACGTCGCGGATATTGGAGATACCGGTGATCATCATTAAAAAGCGTTCAAACCCCAGGCCGAACCCGGCGTGGGGTACGGTGCCGAAACGTCGGATGTCCAGGTACCACCAATAATCATCAGCATTTATGCCGTTTTCGATAATACGGCCATTGAGGACATCATAGCGCTCCTCGCGCTGACTGCCGCCGATGAGCTCTCCCACCCGGGGAACGAGAAGATCCATGGCGGCCACGGTTTTGTCGTCTTCATTTAACCGCATGTAAAACGGCTTGATCTCTTTGGGATAGTCGTAAACGATAACAGGCTTCTTAAACGTCTCCTCACACAAGTAGCGTTCATGTTCCGTTTGAAGATCAAAACCATATTCAACGGGGAATTCAAACTGTATTTTCGCACGGGTCAGTATGTCCACCGCTTCGGTATACGACAGCCGTTCATAGGTTTGCCCGGTAATGGCATCGAGGGTTTGCATCAAATTCTTATCGACAAAGCGGGCGAACAACTCGAGATCTTCCCGGCAATTGTCCATCACATCCGTGGTGACGTTCTTGATAAGGTCTTCCCCCAGGTCCATGTTGTCCTGCAAATCGGCAAAGGCCATCTCCGGTTCGATCATCCAGAATTCGGCAACATGGCGGGGGGTATTGGAATTTTCAGCCCGAAAGGTAGGGCCGAACGTGTACACATCGCTGAGCGCGCAGGCGGCCAGTTCGGCCTCTAACTGGCCCGACACCGCCAGGCTGGCTTCTTGGCCGAAAAAATCCGTTTCCGTTGTGAGTGCTTCCTGTTTTTCACCCGTGGAATCGACAGGCAGGGTCGTCACCCGGAACAGCTCTCCGGCGCCCTCGCAATCGGAACCGGTGATAATGGGCGTGTGCAGATAATAGAATCCCCGGTCTCTAAAATACCGGTGAAAGGCAAAGGCGCTTTCCGAGCGGATGCGGTACAGGGCACCGTATTTATTGGTTCGGGGGCGAAGGTGTGCGATGGTCCGTAAAAATTCATCGGAATGACGTTTTTTCTGAAGCGGGTAGGTATGCGGGTCGGCAGGGCCCAGCAGGTTTAAATCGGTGGCGTGAACTTCCCATTTTTGACCTTTGCCGGGAGATTTGACCAGCTGGCCTTCGACTGCGACCGCCGCGCCGGTGTTGACATCTTTCAGGGCGGCAAAAGCCGGAACGGATTCGTCGACAATGATCTGAACGTTTTTCAGGCAGGACCCATCATTTATTTCCAGAAACGAGAAACCCCTGGCATCCCGTCTGGTTCGCACCCAGCCCTTGATTAAAATTTGTTCCAGAGGGTTTTTGGCATGCAGGGCTTCAACAACGCGTGTACGTTTCATCGGATTCTTCTCCCGGTCAAATCAATTTGTTTTTTCAGTGGCCCTTAGACGCGAATACCAGTTTTTAAACAAAAGGGGTTCATCGGTAATCAGGCCGTCGGCCCCGGTTTCAATCAGCCGCTGGAATTCCGGTTCGGAATTGACATTATAGGGAAAGACCTGAATCCCGGCGGCGTGCATTTGCTTTACCAGCTCTTTGTC
Organism: Desulfobacterales bacterium; assembly: GCA_029938515.1. Classification (GTDB taxonomy): domain Bacteria; phylum Desulfobacterota; class Desulfobacteria; order Desulfobacterales; family QNYZ01; genus QNYZ01. Next base: position 2,221 of record JAOZUU010000489.1, read on the forward strand.
CAGGCTGAGAAAATTGGGATGAAATGAGAACACATCCAGTCCCCGGCAGAAATCGACCGTTTTTTTACCTTCAGTACTTTTGGAAATAAAAGCCACCGGCAGCGAGGCGTTGAGCCGTTTGGTATTTTCAATGATCCGCGGATCAAAGCTTGAAATAAGAACAGCGGCAAAAGCGTCTTCCCGCTTCAGCAGATCCAGGACCCCTTCTTCGATTTCGCTGGAAACGCGGGGTTGCCCATAATCCGATTTAATTTCAATATTGATCAGAGCACGGCGGGACAGCTCCCGCAGGACTTCCCTTAAGGTCGGAATTCGTTCTCCGGCGAACCGGGGATGGAACCAGTGGCCCGCGTCCATTTTTTTTAATTCCGACAGGGTGTGTTCATCCACCCGCCCTTTTCCATCTGTCGTCCGGTCCAGAGTGTCATCGTGAATCACCACCAGTTCGCGGTCCCGGGTCATATGGACATCCAGCTCAACCATCTGGGCACCGGCATCCACGCCTGCCTTAAAGGCGATCATTGTATTTTCCGGATAATTGGCCCTGAATCCCCGATGGGCGACAAGCAAGGGGCGGGTGAATGTAAATGGTTGGGAAGCAGGCATAAAGTATGAATCCTTTTACCGTATCAATTATCGATGTGCCGGCCGGACAGGATCACGTCCGGACAGGCGATCACACATGGTTTGAGCGGATGACTCATCTTCGGGTCAGTCGTTCAACGAGTCTGCCGCTGTAACGCTGGGGGATTTCAAGGTCAATTGATCT
>JAOZUU010000490.1 GCA_029938515.1 Desulfobacterales bacterium
CATCCAGTATTGAATGACCGGGAACTTTAACTAGAACCAGGACCGATGGCTCCAGATATCCTTCTCGAGGCTTTCCTTGTCTTCCTGGAGCTTGAGATACATTGATGCATTCTCGATGGCCAGGGCGCCCTGGTGGGCCAGGGCCTGTACCAGGGTGATAATTTCCTCGGGAAATTCCCGTTTCACATCGCTGTACAGTCGCAGAACACCGATGACTTCTTCACGGGATTTAATCGGCGCCACGATCATGGAGCCGATGCCTTCTTTTTTCATCTCCTTCTTATACTGAATACGCTTATCGGTCGTGGCATCCCTGATGACCAGCGTTTTTCCTTTCAATGCCTCAACCGCACTTTTGGTTGAAGATACCGGTCCTTTTTGTAAAAAAACATCGCTTAACCCCCAACTGGCCACCAGTTTCAGTTCGCCACTATCGTGATCGAGCAGTCGGATGGCCGCCCCCTTCATATCCAGGGCTTTGCAGGTATCCCCGGTCAGATTGCCCAAGATATTTTTAATGTCGAGGCTGGAATTGATATTGGCCGCCAGATCGCGAAACAGCAATGCATTTTCCTGTAATCGCTTCACCAGCCGGGCATGCTCGATGGCGATGCCGCCCTGATCGGCTAAAGCACCGAGAAAGCCTATCTCTGCTTCGGAAAAATCCCTTCGCTGGGTGGTATATAAGGATAGAACGCCGATTATATTTTCATCAACTGTTACCGGTACTGTCAGGATTGAGGCGATTCCTTCCGCTTTTTTGGCGCCATGATGTTCGAGGCGTGGATCGGAGGTGGCGTCAGGGAAGCTGAAGTAACCTGTCTTGCTGATTCCATTCACCAAGCGTCGCGCCTTGATCACATTGGCGTGCAGGTAGTTATCCGAGAGCCCGGCCTGGGCTACCGGTTTGAAGACATCCTCGGTTTTATCTGTTAAGAAAAGACAAGCGGCCTTGCCGTCCATGGTTTCAATGGCGCTTTGTACGATAAGATCGAGCAGTGCTTTCCTGTCATGGGTCGTGCCGAAGGCATGGCTGACCTTGCAAAACGTTTTAAAGTAATCGGTTTCTTTTGTCATTTATGTTTCTCCTCATGTTCCGATTTGTCTTACAACAAAAATTCAATGTGTTTTTTCTCAAAATATTAAATCGACAAGTTTAGTACCTATTTGTTCAAATCACATCATGTTTACGAAGGATTCATGTCATAGCGAGATTGAATATTTAAGCAATTTTATTGATTTTATTATAATGGCAGAGCGAAGCGATACCACAAATCGTCAATTGTCAATTGTCAATCGTCAATCTTCAATTTAATTCCGGCTTTGCCGGGTTGGGTCTTCTTTTTTGTGCTTCGTGAAGAAGACCGGGGTTTTGCAGCGATTTTTCTGGTGGCCGTTTGCCCGGTGGTTGTTTTTTTCTTGCGCGGTTTTCTACTTACAGTATCTCTTTTTTTAAGCCATTTGGAAACCCGGGGAGCGAACTCCTTCTGGCACTTCGAGCTGACATAAATTCCAATATGCCCGGTATCAAGGCAGACATCCTCGGTATCCTTGCTGCCCACCGCGCCGGTCAGACGCTCACATGCCTCCGGTGGCACCAGGTGGTCGAACTTCCCGTAATAATTTAATAGCGGTATGGTGATTTTTTTCAGGTTAACCCGGTTTCCGCCGACTTCCATTTTGTTTTGAATCAACAGGTTCTTCTGGTAGCAGTCTTTGATAAATTGCCGGAAGGTTTCACCGGGCACATCCGGGCTGTCGAAGATCCATTTTTCCATGCGGATGAAATTTTCTATAAATGTTTTGTTATCCATATTTTCAAAAAAGCCGATATACTTGTCGAGCATCAGCCGGGCGGGGTTAAGCAGGAGGAAGCCAAAATTCATCACATCCGCGGGAATATTTCCATAAGTGTCGGTGATTTTATCGGCATCAATACTTTTCATCCAGATATGTAAAAGCCCCTTGTCGGTATCAAAATTCGTCGGCGTGACCGTGGTGATCAGGTTTTTAATCTTTTGCGGATGAAGGGCGGAATATATGACCGAGAAAGTACCCCCCATGCAGATCCCCATGAGGTTGATTTTGGGGATACCGTGTTTTTTGCAAATATAGTTCACCACGTTATCCATATACCCGTTGACATGGTCATCAATGGTTAGAAATTTATCCTTTCGGGTGGGATAGCCCCAGTCGATCATGTACAAATCGATACCTTCATTTAAAAACGTCTGGACAACGCTCTTTCCCGGCTGAAGATCCAGCATGGTTTCACGGTTGATCAACGCGTATACCACCAGCAACGGGGTTTTAAGCCTGGGCTCGGTGGTCGGTATATAATGCTTGAGCTTTACCCGGTCTTCTTCATAAACGACGTCGTAAGGTGTGGCGGCTATCTCTGTATCCAACGGTTCAAGTAAGATGTCGGCGGCCTTATGGGCCCGCGCATGGACCCTCTCGGCATCTTCGGCCAGCTTGGATAGAATCAAATCAACGGGTATTTTGGGCTGACTCATGGCTGCACCCCTAATTTTTCAAGCACATTAATTCGTTTTTTCAGCAAATAGATTTCCTTGTAAAGCTCATCCATTTCTTTTTCGGTCGGGACCGGAAACATACCCAGCATATCCTGGACGACCTCGTTTTTTGCACGGGAAAATTCAGACATTGCGTCCATGGTCTGCCCCAGTGTGTGGACGTATTCCGGAGATTGAAACAGAGTCATGTAATGCCCCTCCAGAATTTTAACCCACATCTGGTAGTAAGTTTTGGGGTCTTCCGGAAGGTCCCCGTCTTTGGTCATTTCGCCGAGTTTTTCCTGCAAAATACCAAATGAGCGGGTGACCGGTAAATAGAGGAGTCGCTGGAATTCAGCCTGGGCGGTCTGGAATATATTGAATTTGTCCACAGCCTGGTTCATTTTTTCCTGGTAAAACCGCATCAGACCCAGTTGCGGAATGTTAAAAAACCGCCTGAATTC
>JAOZUU010000491.1 GCA_029938515.1 Desulfobacterales bacterium
GTTGCGGCGCGAGCTTCTTCACGCGATCGAATGCGAAAAGCACCTGGGTATACATAGGGTATTCCACCCACAACGTACCGTCGTTGTCGAAAGTGGCAATGCGTTCGGCCGGTTCGACGTAGTCCTTGCTGCTCTTGTCCGTGACGGAAGTAACGAATTCAAGGATCGCCTCCTTGGCAGTTCCATCGTTCCTAGACGGAAGCGGATCAGCCGCGCTGGCAAGAGAGCAGATACTAACTACGAAGATTGCAAACAAAATTGACAGCAAAATCCTGCCGGTCTTGTTCCTCATGGTCTTGTTTCTCATGGTTTTGCTCCTCATGGTTTTAATTTTTATTTTCCTTTTTTCAAATTTCGATGTTTCCCGCCATGGCGAGTTGAATGTTCGACGTTCAGCTTTTCCCCGTCCTTAGTTCGACGTTGGAAGTTCAAAGTTGGATCAGCCTTCGCCAAGGCTATGGCCTGACAAGTGTTGAACGTTCATCTTTTATAACCTTCGAACCCGAACCCGATCAGTTTAGGTTCAAGTTAATTTTATTAACAGCGGAAGAGCATGATACGCATCGAGCGAGTGGATTACGGTGGGCGCGCCGCAACGCGCCCACCGTACCCTGGTTTACTCGCGTATCAACGCCGGCTACCGGACCCTACTTGGTTGCTGAGGTGGCCCAGGTTATCCTATCCATCAGCTTACCGAGACTCAGGCTCGAACCTCTGGCCGGCGGAAATTCTTTCAAGGTCGCCAACTGCTTGCCAACAACCTCTTGCGCTGGCACCAGCATGTACATCCGGTCCGCCCACCATTTGAAGTACATGCTGGATTCATAGACGAATTTCTCGTAGGGATCGCGCCGCAGGTTGACGATCAGCGGCCAGCTTGGGGTCTTGTGCCAGGCCGTGGGCAGGTTGCCCCACATCTCCGTAAAGATAATCTTCCATTCCCCAACTCGAATAGCATTCAGGTCACCGTCGCCGCTGAAGTAGAAAATCTCCTTGCGTGTGCCCGGACCTTTACCCGTCAGCAGATCCATCTGGTTATACCCATCGAGATGCGCCTTGAAGGTCTTGCCGTCCGCTTTGACCCCGCCTTTCTTCAGCCTCGCCTGGATATCGGTATCTTTGCCCCCGTTGGCCGCGGCCAGCAAAGTGGGCATCCAGTCCTCAGCGGAGAATACGTCATTGATGATCGTGCCTGGCTTGATCTTGCCGGGCCAGCGCACCAGTTGAGGTATGCGGAAGCCGCCTTCGTTGGTCAGGCCTTTCTCACCTCTCCAGGGGTGATTGCCGCCCTGCGGCCAAGTGAAGATCTCGGCGCCGTTATCCGTCGAGAAGATGACAATCGTGTTGTCGGCGACTTTCAGCTCGTCCAGTTTGTCCAGCAAGGCACCGGTAACATCATCCAATTCGGCCATGCCGTCGGCGAAGATGCCGTTCCCGGTCTTGTTCTTGTATTTCTCAGACAGATGGATCCAGACATGGTTACGCGTCGAGACATGCCACAGGAAGAACGGTTCATCCTTCTCGGAAGCCTTGTTCTTCTTGACCGCCCGCTCCATGAAATCGAGCGATCGCGCAAGCAGGTCTTCTTCAATGGTTTCCATGCGCTTTTTGGTCAGCGGACCTGAATCTTTGCATTTCTGCTTGCCGACCACGCCCCAGCGGGGTTCGTCTGTACTATCGACCGTATCGGTCGCAACGCAGTCCATTACACCGCGCGGCCCATACTTTTTCCGAAACGCAGGATCCTTGGGGTAGTCCGCATTCTCCGGCTCTTCTTCGGCATTCAGGTGGTAGAGGTTGCCGTAGAATTCATCCATACCGTGTACCGTCGGCAGGTACTCGTTGCGATCACCCAGATGGTTCTTGCCAAACTGCCCGGTGATATAGCCGTATGGTTTCAGCAGTTCGACAATGGTGGGGTCTTGCGCCCGAACACCATGCTTCGCGCCGGGCATGCCGATGGTCAGCAGCCCCGTGCGGAACGGATTCTGTCCCAACATGAATGCCGCGCGTCCCGCGGTGCAGGATTGCTGGCCGTAATGGTCGGTGAATAACGCGCCTTCGTTGGCGATGCGATCGATATTCGGTGTTCGACTGCTCATCAGGCCCCGGTGATAGGCGCTGATGTTGTCCTGTCCGATATCATCGCCCCATATCACCAAGATGTTGGGTTTTTTATTTACCGCGTCGGCTGCCCCGGCGGATAAACCAAATCCGAACAGCAGTGCCACGGTCAGAAGCGATGTGGCAGTTTGTCTAATCAATTGTTTCATAACATTCTCCTTTCGTTTGGTTTAATGATCAGTTAGTTCGATTCCGGTCGCTTAACTCTCGTTTTATTATCACCCCCTTTCGTTTTTCGGTTGATTGTTCTTGGTTGTGGTTGTTTCATGACGCCCTCCTTAGGCCGCCAAACCGGTTATCACTTAATATTACCCGGTCATATTTCCTGGGATTCTTGCTAAAAATTCAAAATACCCATGACAGGGTGAGGCCATAGACCAGTTTGGTATCCCCATCTGCAAAATCAAAATTGATTTCAGGCGCCAATGACCATCTCGGGTATATCTCAAATTCGTATCCCAACCCGACCCTGAATAGAAAATTGGTTTCGCCGTCTTCTATCTCAACTCCCGGCGCCAGCCAGACAATCAAATCGGCATAGGGGTGAATAAAGAGTGGGACACCGAAGACCCATGAATCAAAATCACCTCCCGCGTATTCACCCAATCCGCCTACGCCCAGGTATGATCCCAATCGATATTCATACTCCAGCCCCACTGAAGCACCGTGATCCGAACTTTCCTGGGTCATGCCACCGAACAAAGAGAATTTATTTCGAAAATCATCCGCTTCCTCACCTGCCGTGCTCGCCTGCTCTTCGGCTATGGATAGTGAATAAAAAAGGACTGCGATCACCAGTATGCTGAACTGAAACCATCTGAAATGTAATTTCATAACGATTCCT
>JAOZUU010000492.1 GCA_029938515.1 Desulfobacterales bacterium
TCAATTTCATCATCAGGAAATTCCGTGATATTTAGGCGACCGAATTCGCTAAGTACGGTGGCAATTTCATCTCTGACATTTGTGATGCTCTTGGAAATGGCATGTTTTGTTTCTGATACTACAGAGTCGAGTGTTTCTCGGGTTTTTTTGGATTCTGAATTAGTGCTGGATGTCGCATCTTTTTCTCGCGCCGTCAATGCTGTTTCAATTCGTGCGCGGCGATCAAGTTCAAGTCTAGCCTCTTTTGCGGCAAGGGTGATTTCCTGTTCGATTATTGCCTGAGTGGGACTGAAGATTTTGTCCTGTAAACTGGCAAAGGCATCTTGATAGTCCAACCAATCTTTTAGGCGCTTTTTGGCTAATCCTATTTTTGGTTTTGAAATTTTATATTTCGAAATCAGTGCCCGAAGCAGCTGTGTAGACTGTGCTTCTAATTTTAGAAAGTCACGGGCGGCTTGGTGTGGATTTTCTATAGACCGAGCCGTATCCAATTGTTCGGACAGTTGGGCCGTTATTTCAAGGGCATCCTTTTCGGGCGTGGATGTGTCATACAAATGAAAAAATTCATCGAGTTCAGCTTCAAATTTTCCTTTTCTAGCACGAACCTGTTTTTCCCGTTTCTCTTCTGCTTTGCGCAACTCAACCCTATACGCTTTGTGCGAAATAAATTTATCCGACTTGCTTCCCCCTTCGCGGAAAAAGTCAGCCGTAAGCTGTTCAAAAAATCCTTCTAAAATGTTTTTTAGTTGTCGGTAAGCTTCGTTTTCTCTGAACCCCTCTCTTCCAGCTTTTTCCATCAGGAAGTGGTTATCCATGCTGGTAATTTCGATGGCACCGAAAATACGTCGATGTGAAAAATGGTAGTATGCGGCAGATTTGGTTCGTCTGTATTCCATTCCAACCCAGTCGTAATTAGTGTCTCCGTAAGGAAGAATGCGGATGTCATTTTTAAAAACATATAGCCCTCCTTGACGAAACATCTTTGAGTTGAGCTGGCTCCACTCTTCCATCGGAATCGTAGTTTCTCGCACGGTTCCTTGAACGTCGGCCAATGCAATTTTGAAAGGACCGCATTTTACTGGGATCCCTTTGCTTCCAGTCCATGGGATAACATGGTTGTTATATTCTTCACCGTAGATGGATATCGTGCCCTTGAACTGTCCATACTCATCAAACTCCCCAATAATATTGTGGTCGGCATTGAGGAATTCATTCGGTGTAAAAAAGCGATCTTTATCAATCAAGTCATCAAATACAGTATCTGTTCTGTAGTCTCGGAAAGCTGCGGTTATCACCGGAGGTTTATGATTCGGAGTCATAGTGTTGGTGAATCCTAGCAGTGCTTTTTCCAAAGGGGATGCCCTGTCTGGAGCACTGGAGTCAATATCATCGATCAAAAGTTCAGTGGCCTGTTTGATAATGAAATGTGTTCCCTGTCCTTCATCTCGTAAGGAAAGGTAGTCTATGTTCTCCAGATAGGACTCAATCTCTATGGGGTCTACAGAGAAATCTTTGAGTTCGTTCCGTATGCGTTTTGTGATTTCTCCGTTGCCGGCGCCAACATGTGTAAGGTTTTCTTTAAATTTGGAAACCATCTCTTGAATATCCTGCGCCGTTGGCAGGCTTCCTTTAGAGAATTCCCTGATTGGGATTTCAATATCTTCCAGGTTTATTCCGGGAACTTCGAAGATTCCCCAGTTCAAAAAGGCAGCGACTAAATCATTCTGGGTTCCGTTACGAAGGGCGCGAGTAAGGACGAGAACCTGAGGGCCGATGCTAGCAATAGAGAGCCGGCCAATACCTTTTTCCCCAAGCATTGTGCGCGCCTTTTCAGACGAGGGGGCATCAGGGAGAGCCATCGCTTTGGAGTTAAGTTTGCTTTCTGTGCCGATGGTTAGCCAGCGACTTTCAAATTCATCCCGCGTCATTCCCATGCCGTCATCACGTAAAACAAAAAGGCGGTCGGATCTGAAGAAGTCGATTTCCACGTGATCTGCGTAGGCGTCATGCGCATTTTTAAAAAGTTCACTTATGGCTGTTGGTATACCTGCAATTTGTTGTCGCCCCAGCATGTCTACCGTTCGCGCCCGAGTTTTAAAATTAGCCATTGATTGCCTCTGTGTGTTTGATGAAGTGAGATCCCATTGCGTACGCAAGATCGACCGGAACAGCATTGCCGATTTGTTTGGCCATGGAGTTTAGGTTTCCGGTGAATTCAAAGTCGTCGTCAAATCCCTGAAGTCGTGCGGCTTCTCTCACACTAAGGGCTCGATCTTGCTCGGGGTGGCCGAACCGACCGTTAGAGTAGCTGATGCAGCGAGTGGTTAGCCCAGGAGCGGGGCGACCCCACCAAAGGCGGCCGTAGCAATCGGAATGACCTGAGTGGGTTTTGCCTTTATCATTTTTCCGGGTATAGCAATCGGGCCAGAGCTCTAAGGGCAGGTCCCTGCGGCCGCCACCATCATGATCAACCAGCATGATTCTTTTCAGATTTAGTTCTGATAGCGCGGCGGCGCGGTGGTTTAGCGCTCTGCGGCCTTTATATTCTTCTCCTGCAGAGATCGCGGGGAGGTCAACAATCGCGTCATGTACTGTTTTGTAAGGGTTGTCGCAGGATTTCCCATGAGTAGAGGAGGGGATGCTGATGGAGCTATGTTTGCTTGCGAGCAAAACGAAGCGGCGACGAAATTGTGGTGCCCCGTAGTCTTGGGCGGCAACGACACCAAAGGTAATATTGTAGCCTAGTTCGGTTAGCAGCTCTTTGAATGCGGGGAAGGGCCCGCGTTTGTTTTTTGGAACCTTTTGCAGCCCGGGGACGTTTTCGACAAATACGAAATCCGGGAGATGTGTTTCAATAATCCGTCCGAATTGGGTCAGCAAGCTTTTGCGGTTGTCGCGTTTAGGGCTGTCTGTATTTTGTTTTGTAAAAGGCTGGCCGGGAGCGCAGCCCCAATAACGCGTGTAG
>JAOZUU010000493.1:0-1783 GCA_029938515.1 Desulfobacterales bacterium
CTCCCAGTTGTTTTTTCCCTTTATCCGTGGGAACAGCTTCTTTCATCCCGAGGAAGAAAACAATGGCGTCTTTTTCGGCCTGGATGGCGGATTTTAAGATTTCCTGGGTGGAGCTGATATCAATCTCCTTTTCAAAAAACACACGGGTATCGGCCAGGGCGCGTAAATACAGAAACGAATCGTCGGCAGGATCAAATACGGTGGCGGCCTTCTCGTCAGCCGTCAGCTCAGCGCGCATGGCGGCAAAGATTTTTTCGTGTTCATCCTCCATTTCCGCCAGCATGCGAAGCAGTTTCTTGTTTTCCTCATCATCCACTTTTTCCATGGCGGAGCGGTAAAATTTTCCACCGTTTCTTTCGAGTTGTTCGGCCATTTCAAAGACGTCATCCGCGCTAAAATCGTACATTGTGGTATCCTTTCCGTTATTGATTGCTATGCCCAGCAAAGTGGTCTCAACATAATCTCTCAATCGCCGATTGTAAAGAGATGGGCCCTAATGATTAGCTACAGACTCAAACAGACTGAAACAGGTGGATACGAGTGGGGAAATCCGTCTGTGTTTATCTGTATGTGGCCTGCAGCGGCGAAGCTTCAGCGACTTGTCGGGTCGTAGCCAGAGGCGTAGCCTGAAGATGGGTCCGTTCCTAATAATTTTATGTTTATATCTGTAAATCACGTAGTTACAATAAACAATGACGCCACCGTGTCGGTGGATTTACCCAAACAGAAATGAAAAAAACGTTTATCGGGCCGAGAGTCTCTTTCTCCGGCCGTTTATTTCAATTGTGGTTTTGGAATAGGTCAGCTTTCGAATGATTTTTCCATCCTGAAAATGCAGGATGTCGACTCCCCGGCGCATTTCGTGTTTTCCCTCGTGACCCCTTTCAAATGAAGGCCAGTCCAGTTGCCAGCGGTAGAGCGCTTTCTGGGCATCCACATCGATAAAGGTTTCTTCCTCTGAAAACCTGAAATCACCGTGATTTTCAAACCATGCGGCCCATGCCCGACGTAAATTGTCCTTGCCTTCGGCGCGCCCACCGGTCCAGTTTTCAAACCGGATCTTTTCATGAAAGAGCGTCATGACTTCGTCGAGGTCATGGCTGTTCCAAGCCTGGTACCATCGGGACAGCCTGCTTTCTATTTCATTTTTGGATAGCATGCGGCTATTATCCCATCAATTCAGATTTAAATATGAAACCTCTTCACGATTCAACAGGCCGAGCTTGTATTTCAAGGCCTCTAGAAACAGGGCCGCCTGCATTTGGGGTAACGATAGTTGCGAAATGTAGTCGTTACTGTTGGTTGTGTGTTTTATCAAAAGTTCCGGTGCTTTTTTCTCAGCGGGCTGGCGTTTCGCCAGTTGATTTAAGTATTGATCCATTTTGGCCTTTAACTCTTCATCAGGTAAATTTCTAATTTTTATGGACATGTCCGCGAGGCGTTCCGGCCCGGGAAGGCGGGGGGATTCCATGATGCGTTTCATGTCACGGGCGAACCGCTTAAATCCCGATTGAATATGCTTTTCCTTCACCATATTCATGCCAAGCCAGCCTGCCCGAAGCCATTTAAATATGCAGCATTTCGTCAGCGGTTCATTCTCATCGACTTCATAATAGATCAATATTGAAAAGGTGTCGTAAATATAGGAATCAACCCATCCGAGGCCTGTCTTGGTCAGTCCTTTCTCACCGGAATAAAAATAGTCCCATTGGTCGTCTGTTCCTAAAATCAACCCTTTTTTTCCGATTTCGGAAACATCTTTTTGCCTGGCCAGTGATACAAG
>JAOZUU010000493.1:1883-2958 GCA_029938515.1 Desulfobacterales bacterium
ACGAATTCGATCAGATAGTCGAGACCCGCTACGGCTGTCTCGGAAATCCGGTCGTCCGGATCGTTTTCAGCAGCCTGTAAAGGGTTTGAAACAGCAAGGATAACAAATAATATTATTATATTGAATATTCGCATCGTATTTTCTTATTCAGTTATTGTATTCGTTTATTCAACCCCCATTATCGTCACTGGATACCGGTCGCCAGATATCTTCATCCTGCCATAGCCTGGAAAAGGGTTCCCCAACCGACAGCGTTTTGTTTGCCATGAATTCCGGACTGATAACAGCTTCTTCCTGTGAATACATTGGGTCCCACGGTTCCAGAATGATCGCTCCGTCTGCCGCTGGCATCAGTCGCGGCATAATCGGCGCTTCCCAGGAGCGACGGGCGGTTTCCGCTTCTAAATCGTCCATGCCGGGAAACTTCAATAATTCATGCAGCGTCACCAGCGTCGGCGGGCTAAGCGGTATTTTCCCATCGAGATTACCGGCCAATCCTTCGGCGGGCGTGACCCAGATTCCATCAGTGGTCTCTTCGTTATCCGGGCGGCATGCTTGTCCAGTCGGCATCTCGGCAATGAAAAAGCGGGTGTCGAAGCGTCGTTTCATCAGCTTGGGCGTGATCCAGTGGGACCAGCAGGAGAGGCTGGATACGGAAAGGATTCCTCCTCTGGAAATAACGTTTTGCCTCAACCAGTCCTGGGGCAGCCTCTTGTCTGCACGGAGAGAGCGAAGCTGCTCCAAGGTGTTGTTTAATTGAGGGTCATCAGCCGTTAGCATAACACCCGCTTCCTCAAAAGTTTCCCGTATGGTGGCTACACAATAAGGCAGGATTTGCCGATATGAAAGGTCCTGCCCCAATTGACGTGATAATTTGATCGTATCCAGATCGACATTATTCATCCAGGAATCGATATCCAAATCCTCTGGATCGACCATCCCGCCCGGGAACACGTATTTCCCGGCCATGAATCCACTTTTGGTACTGCGTTTAAGCAGATAAACCTGTAGCCGATCGTTTTTTTGACGAACAAGGATCACCGTAGCGGCCGGTACCGGTGTGGGTGGCGATTGG
>JAOZUU010000494.1 GCA_029938515.1 Desulfobacterales bacterium
GTAGGCCATCTTCCCATGATTGAGAAACCGGAAGAAACAGCGGCTTTGTATTTAAACTTTCTTGAGCAAAGTGAACCTGCCCCGAGGTAAATTAAGTAGGCGATCTCAGTAAATAAGGAGAAAAGCACAAAGGAGAGCGACATGACGAATTCCCAGGATGAATTAAGAATCCGGTACAGTTTTAGCGACTTTCTACTTTACACTTGCCTTTTGGCGGTCCCAATCTTCACGGCAATCCTTGCTATCTTCAAACACTCCCTCTTATGGACCATTATCTTTGTTGTTCTGGCCGCCGGCATGACCGCTCTCATTCTGAAATTCTATTGTACCCGTTGTCCCCACTATACCCGTGAAGATAAAACTCTCAAGTGCATTTTTTTCTGGAATCTTCCCAAGTTTTTTAATCCAAGGCCCGGGGCACTCAATATTGTTGACAAGCTCGTTGCTTTCGGTGCGCCGGCAGTGATTCTGCTTTTTCCTTTATGCTGGTTGTTCAAGGAACCTGGCCTTCTGATCGTATACATACTGTCTCTATCCGGGTTCGGTGCCAGCATCTATCGGAACGAATGTAAGCGCTGCATCTACTTTGAATGTCCAGTGAACAAAGTCCCCGAAGTGGCAAAAAATCCATCACAGGAGTTTTTAAAATAGAGAAAATGAAGCAGGCGACGTCACAGAACCATATCATCATAAAACCCATGGGTGGTGCATCGAAAGGGCTATTCATAGGTCAGGTTTTTCCGGATTTTCAGTTTGCGGATCTTGGCGTAGAGGGTGGTGGGCTTGAGATCCAGCAATTCGGCAGCACCCCCTTTTCCACTGACGCGCCATTGGCACTGGCTCAGGGTTTTCAGGATATAATCCCGTTCCATCTCTTTGAGTGAGCTGAAATTCGCGGCATAGGTTTCCCCGCCGCCATCGGGGCTCAACTCCGGGATCCTGAGAAATTCCCCGTCGGACAAAATAGCGGCCCGCTCCACGATATGTTGCAGTTCTCGGACATTTCCCGGCCATGAATAGGCTTTCAGGCGGGCCAAATCGCCTCTGGAGACACCCTTGATCGATTTTCCCAGCCGGGTATTGTTCAGATTCAGAAAATGGTTCGTCAGGATAGGAATGTCCTCTTTTCGCTCTCGAAGGGAAGGTACATGAATGGGAAATACCTTCAATCGATAAAAGAGATCCGCCCGGAATTTCCCCTTTTTCACTAAAGATGCCAGGTCCTGGTTGGTGGCGGCAATCAGCCTGAAATCCGAATGGATGGTCCGGACTCCGCCCACACGTTCAAATTCCTTTTCCTGCAACGCCCTTAAGATCCTGGTTTGAATGTCCTGCGATAGGGTATCCACATCATCGAGAAAAAGAGTTCCGTGATCGGCCAATTCAAAACGCCCGCGGCGTTTTCTGACGGCCCCCGTAAAGGCGCCTTTCTCGTGGCCGAAAAGTTCACTGGCAATCACGCCCTGCTCCAGGGAAGATGTATTGACAGGAATGAACGGCCCCTCGTTTCTCCGGCTGAGTCGATGGATGGCCCGCGCCACCAGTTCTTTTCCAACCCCTGTTTCTCCGGTGACCAGAACGGTGGCGTCCGTGGGGCTCACCCGGTCAATCTGTTCCAGAATCCGCCGAATCGGTTGCGAGTTCCCCAGGATCTGCCGACGGTGTGGGAAAGACTCCATTTCCATTCGATAAAATTGTGTTTCATCCTCCAGGCGATCCTTCAGGTGCGCGATCTCCTCATAAGCCCGCGCATTGTCCAGGGCTATGGCGAGCTGGTTATTGACCACGCGAAGCAGGGAAAGACTTCTCTTTGGGGGGGACAGGTCCACCAAAGCGTTATCCAGGTAGATAATTCCCGAAAGCCGGTCCTCCAGAATGACCGGGCTGCACAGTGCCCATCCTTCATCCGGTTTGGAAAGATCCCCGGTCGTTTTATTTCCGCCTTTGAGGATGATCTCTGTTTTCTCTCGTGCCACATGATGAAGCATCTGGCGAGCGGATTGAAAACCGGTTGAGCTGATTATGGAGCGGTCCAGAGTCCGGCTGGCCACCAGCTCGAAACCATCCTCAGGGTCGGTGAGAAAGAACCCGCCTCTTCCGGCCAGGGTGAGTCTCATGAGCAGATTGATGATGCGCTCCAGCAGCCGTTTGCGGTCTCGGACCGTGCCGATCACATTGCTCACCTCAACCAGAGTGTTGATCAGCACGTCTTCCTCCGCGTCATCCAGGAAGGGACGGAGTTCGTCGGGAAAGAGGCTTTTATTTACCCCTGAAAGCACACCCCAGGCTTCCCCTAACAGTTGCCTGGCAGGTTTGTCCTTTCCCGACTCTAAGTGCTGTCGAGCTAAGAGCATCTGGGTCCTGGCCAGCTCGATACGGGCACCGGCACGGGTCAGCAGTTCCCGGCTCCGCTCCAGGTGCGACAAAACCTCCTTACGATCCCCGCCCCTTGATGCGAGTCGCTGGGCCTGATAGCGAAGACTGACGCCCTGCATGTAAACATCGGGCCAGTCACGGATACGCTTGATCTCCGAATCATAATTCATCACCGGATGGATCATACCCGCCTGTTCCAAGGCATCCATGGATTCAAAATTCCACGGACCTCGATGGTGGTGCCACCCAAATTCGCTGGCCTTTTCATGGGCCTTCTTCTGGTACTCAAAACACCCTGGCAGGTCCCCTCGAGCGTAAAGCACAAAGGCTTTGGAAGCATATCCCGCCCAGAGGGTGTAGTTACCCAGCTCGGATTCCGGATGGGAAAAAATATCGTTCAAATGCTTTTCCGCCTCACCAATCCGGCGAGCCTCAAGGTATGTCAGGACACTCATGAGATCCGTGTAAACCTTGATCTGGGTCAGGTGGAGTCTCGTGGCCCGATTCCGTACAACCTCCAGGAGCCCGATACCTCGGGCGGTTTGCCCGCAAATGCCGTAACACCACCCCAGGGTGGCGCT
>JAOZUU010000495.1 GCA_029938515.1 Desulfobacterales bacterium
TTTCATAAAATCGATCAATGCTTCCACTGCCTCGATGGGGGTCGGATTGTAGATGGATGCCCGGCAGCCGCCCACCGAGCGATGCCCCTTGAGACCGCCAAGCCCGTTTTCCATGGCCTGTTTTACGAACATCGCCTCCAGGTTTTCATCGGGCAACCGGAAAGTGACATTCATCACCGAGCGACTGTCCGTATCGGCCGTGCCCCGGTAAAAATCACTGCCATCGAAAAAGTCGTAAAGCAGTGCTGCTTTCCGGCGGTTGACAACTTCCATTTTATCCAATCCGCCGACGGTCTCTTCGATCCATTTGAGCACCAGCTGGACCGTGTAAATAGCAAAACTGGGAGGCGTATTGTAAAGCGAATTTTTTGCGGCAAAGGTCGTGTACTTCAACATGGCCGGAATATGGTCCGGCACCCGGTCGAGCATGTCCTGGCGGATAAGAACCAGGCATACCCCGGCCGGTCCGATATTTTTCTGGGCGCCGGCGTAAACCAGCCCGAACTTGTCCATATCCATGGGACGACTCATGATATCCGAGGACATATCCGCCACCAGCGGAACACCGCCGGTATCGGGAAACTCGGCCCATTGGGTCCCCTTGATGGTGTTGTTGGAAGTAATGTGTGCGTAAGCAGCGTCAGGATTAAATTCGATTGATGTTGGAATGTAGCAGAAATTCCGGTCTTCGGACGAAGCCGGAACCCGAACCGCTTTGTCCAGGGTCCGGGCCTCTTTAATAGCCTTGGTGGACCATGTGCCGGTATCCACGTAATCGGCCGTATCCCCGTCTCCCAGGAAATTCATGGGGATCATACAAAACTGCGTGCTGGCACCCCCCTGAATGAACAATACCTGCCAGTCATCATCCAGTTTTAACAACCGCCGGATTCGCGCCACGGCATCATTGATGATGTCATCAAATTCCCTGGAGCGGTGGCTGATCTCGATCACCGACATACCCGAACCACCGTAATTCAAAAACGATTCCTGGATTTCTTCCAGTACCGGCAAGGGTAATGCCGCCGGCCCGGGATTGAAGTTGTAAATGCGGTCCGCTTTCATTGAATTCCTCCTGTCCTGTTGGATTTGGTATATTTGTATCAACACTCTAGAAAAAGTCAATCGTCAAAATCGAGGGCAATCTGCTTTCCGGGAAAGATTGATGGATAGAAGTAGTTTCAAATCAAAGCAGCCGCGTCATTTAAACACGCGGCTGCCTTGGTATCAACTTGAATGTAAAAATGGAACAGGGAAAGTTAAAGATCCTCGATACTTTCCGTTAATTCGGGAATGAAGTCAAGTATATCGGCCTCGATCCCCACGTCGGCTACCTGAAAAATCGGGGCTTTGAGGTTCTTGTTGACCGCCACGATAAAAGGATTGCCCTTGATGCCGCCCAGATGCTGAAAAGAGCCGCTGATCCCCATGGCCAGATAGACTTTCGGTTTGACGGTTTGACCCGACGTGCCCACCTGACGGGGTTTTTCCATCCATTTGGCGTCCACGATGGGCCGGGAACATGAAACGTCGGCACCCATGACCTTGGCCAGATCGAAGGCAATCTCGAGGTTGTCCTCGTCTTCGATCCCCCGGCCGACGGAAACAAGCACTTCCGACTTGGTAATATCGACATCGCCGACTTCGGCTTCCACTATTTCAATATATTTTCGTGCCGTGGCCAGATCCCCGATATCGCCGGATTTATCCACAACTTCACCGGTTACCGATGTCCCTTCCTCCGGCTGAAA
Organism: Desulfobacterales bacterium; assembly: GCA_029938515.1. Lineage (GTDB taxonomy): Bacteria > Desulfobacterota > Desulfobacteria > Desulfobacterales > QNYZ01 > QNYZ01. Next base: position 1,752 of record JAOZUU010000495.1, read on the forward strand.
AACACCCGGTCGGATATTGATCACCGCGCCGGAGGCGATATCGGCGGCCACATGGGTGCTCACCTGGCCACCGTATTCCTGTCGAACGATGCTCAGCTCACTGTCACTGATTCCCTCGATGCCCACGACATCGGAAATAAAGGCGGCATTGATTTTGATGGACAAGCCGGGAGCTAAATCCATCCCGAACGTGTCGTGGGGAATCAACACCACGGCATTTTCCGGCAACAGCGTCACCAGGGCGCTACGAATCACTTCCGCATTCGGATAGGCAAAGGCTTCGTTATCCAGTTTCCAAACGGTGGGGTAAATCTTGGCCACCTCACCGCAAACGGCTTCCAAGTTGTCGCCGGATCCGGCCACAATGGCTGTGACCGTGGCATCAGGACTGATTTTTCCGGCGGCCACGGGTAATTCCAGGGCCGTATCATCGGCCACACCATCTTTATGCACGATGTATGCAAAAACCTGATCGGTCATTATTTTAATCCTCCCTTGGCTTTGAGCATTTCAATCAGTTTGGCGATGATCTCCTCGGTGTCTCCTTCCAGCATTTCAGCCCCCTCGCCAAATTCCGGCACAAAGTAATCGAGCCGTTTGACTTTGGCGCCGGCTGCGCCGACGGAAGCCGCCTCCAAACCGATGTCGGCAACACTGTGGGTAGGAATTTCCAGGGAAGCGACTTTTCTGATTCCGCGAATACCGACGTAACGCGGCTCGTTAATGCCGGTCTGGACCGACAGAACGCACGGCAGGTCCATTTCGTTTATCTCGATATTGCCGCCCTCGATTTCCCGGCCGACTTTTATTTTCTTTTCATCCACGATCTCGATCTGGTTGGCCAGCGATGCAAACGATACATCGAGCAACGCGGCCAGCATCCCGCCCACCTCGGCGGTGCCGCCCTCGGACTGGGCACCGGTCAGGATCAGGTCGTAATTACCCTTTTCGACCTCGGCTTTTAAAATCGTGGCGATTCCCAGGCCGTCGGACCCCTCAAAGGCATCATCCGCCAGCAATACCCCTTTATCAGCCCCCATGGCCATTTCCCGACGAAGGACTTCTTCCGCTTCTTCATCGCCCACAGTGACAACGGTAACCGTACCGCCGACCCGGTCACGAATCTGGATGGCTTCTTCAACCGCGTAGTTGTCCCATTCGTTGACCGAATACACTAAATCATCCCGTTCAATGTCGGTACC
>JAOZUU010000496.1 GCA_029938515.1 Desulfobacterales bacterium
AACCATGGCTCATCTGATGAACCGTGGCCTGATCCCACTTGACGAACGAATCATTAATAAAGACAATACGCTGGTTTAGCATGGAAGGATTCCTCTCTGAAACGGAGAATGATGTCCTAAACGGTTCGGTGAGACTATGGCAAAGAGATGATCGCGTGTCAACAATGTTGGTTTTTCTTGGGATATGGATCCCCCCCCGTACGAAACTTGATCACAAATGATGATTATTGACAGTATCGCCATGTTGTGCCAATAAAACCAGGCATTACTTAACCTGCACATGGATACTCGCAAGTCACTCTGGTGCCAGTCGTTTTTAATAATCATAGGAAAATAGGTGGCCATCCCGACGTTTTCTTCAAGGGGAAAAGATATGAAGCAAGACTACGAAAAACTCGGTGCGTTCTATCTCGGCAAGGAATACGATCTAAATTCGCGGGTACTGAAAGACGACCTTGTCCTTTACGATTCCAAAGATCTGAATACCCATGCGGTGATCATCGGGATGACCGGTAGCGGGAAGACCGGTTTGGGGATTGGTCTTTTGGAAGAAGCGTTGATCGATAATATCCCCGTGATCATCATCGATCCGAAAGGCGATCTGCCCAATTTGCTGCTGACCTTTCCGGACCTGGCGCCGGATGACTTTCGTCCCTGGGTCAATTCCCAGGATGCCCTCAAAGAGGGACTGACAGTTGAGAAATATGCCGTTCAGCAGGCCGACGCCTGGAAAAAAGGTTTGTCGGCATGGGGGCAGAATGGTGAACGGATCGCCCGGTTGAAGGCCGCCGCTGACTTTACCGTGTATACACCGGGCTCAAACGCCGGGACGCCGGTGAGTGTGCTGCGTAATTTTTCGCCGCCGCCGGCTGGCATTCTGGCCGATACCGATCTGTTCAAGGAACGGATTCAAACCACGGCGACGAGCCTGCTGGCCCTGCTCGGCATCGAGGCGGATCCCATCACCAGCCGGGAACATATTCTTCTGGCCAATATTTTCGAACAGGTCTGGACCCAGGGGCAGGGGCTCGATCTGGCCGGTTTGATTCAGGCCATTCAGGTTCCACCCTTTACGCGTATCGGGGTGATGGGGCTCGACGTTTTTTTTCCGGCCAAGGATCGTTTCGGACTGGCCATGCGGTTGAATAATTTATTGGCCGCCCCGGGATTTGAAACCTGGCTGGAGGGGACGCCTCTTGACATAACCCGGCTTCTTCACACGGATCGGGGAAAACCCAGAGCATCGATTTTTACCATTAGCCACCTGTCCGATGCGGAACGGATGTTCTTTGTTTCCATGCTTTTAAACGAGTTGCTTGGCTGGATGCGAACCCAGTCGGGTACGTCGAGCTTAAGGGCCATTCTCTATATGGACGAGATTTTCGGGTACCTGCCACCAGTTAGCAATCCTCCGTCCAAGGCCCCGCTGTTGACTTTGCTGAAACAGGCCCGGGCTTTTGGACTGGGAGTGGTGCTTTCCACCCAGAATCCGGTAGACCTTGACTATAAGGGTCTATCCAATACGGGTACCTGGTTTATCGGTCGGCTCCAGACGGAAAGAGACAAGGAACGGGTAATGGCCGGTCTGGAAGGGGTCGCCGCCGGAAGCGGTTTCCGTCGCACGCGGATGGAAGAGATCCTGGCCGGATTGGGGAAGCGGGTGTTTTTACTGCACAACGTACATGAAAATGAGCCGGCGATTTTCCAGACCCGTTGGGCGATGTCGTATTTGCGTGGCCCCATGACCCGGGATCAAATTAAGACCTTGACCCGGGATATTACGGTTGAACCGAGCGCCGGGATCCCAATGCCGGCTGGGATTGCATCCTCCATTTCCGTACCGACAACGATCCGGTCGGCGCCGCCATCCGGTCCACCGGAAGTGGATGTGTTTTTCCTGGCTGGTTCGGGGGCCGGCAAAGGACTGGTTTACCGGCCGGCGATTATCGGCCGGATGGACGTTTATTATGATAGCAAGCGCTACCATGTGGAAACCACGGAAACAGTGGCCCTGGCGGCTGAACTGGAAGAGGGCCCGGTCGCGCTGGACTGGGACAATGCAGTGGCGTTCGATCCGGATTTTATCGAGATGGAACCGTTGTCCGGCGCTGAATATGGTGCTCTGGTCCCGGAAGCGCTAAAAGGATCCAATTATCGCAAATGGCAAAAGGACCTGCTGCGATGGGTCCGACAGAACCGGCCGCTTATCCTGTACCGTTCCAAAGAACATAAAATGACCAGTCGCGTGGGCGAGTCGGAAGGTGAATTCCGGGCCCGATTAACCCAGAGCATACGCGAAAAACGTGACCTGGCCGTTGAGAAAATTCGCACCAGATACAACCGTCGTTTTACCACCTTACGAGATCGTCTGATGCGGGCCGAACAGGCCATTGACCGGGAACAGGAACAGGCCCAGTCCCGTAAGGTTCAGACGGCCATCTCCTTCGGTACCGCCATTCTCGGGGCCTTTCTGGGGCGAAAGGCCGTCAGTGTTAGTTCGACATCCCGGATGGGAACGGCCGTACGTTCGGCCTCCCGGGTTCAAAAAGAAAAGATGGATGTGGTCCGGGCCCGGGAAAGGGCCGAGTCGATCCATCAGCAGCTCACCGAGTTGGAGGGTCGTCTGCAGGCGGATATCGAAAAGATCGAGTATTCTATGGATCCGGAGAACGAAACCCTCGACGAAATTACCGTCAAACCCAAAAGCACCAATATCACGCTGGAACTTTTCGGCCTGGCCTGGATGCCGCGGCGAAAAAATGCCGAGGGGCGACTCAGTCCCGATTGGCAATGATGGTCCGGACTATTCAAAAACCCGGTCGTCTCCCGCCCGGTCGTTTTCCGATAGTTGGCGTCATGGGGTCGGGCACGCGTTCGCATAGCACCCGCGCACGCATGGTGGGTCGCTGGTTGGCCGGGGAAGGGGTGCACCTGCTCACCGGTGGGGGAAG
>JAOZUU010000497.1 GCA_029938515.1 Desulfobacterales bacterium
TGAAAGGCATGTGATATGCACCTATCACTTTTTCGGATTCTATGATTTGGTTATAGAGTCCACAACACTTTAATGCGAGATTATTAAAAAGGAGGTCAATGATGAAAAGAACATTGTTAATTGTGACAGCCATTTCCTTTTTTGTGGCGGGGCTGGGGGTTTGTGCATTTGCTAAAGGACCCGAAAGCATCAGGATCGGCGTCAACGCGCCGCTCACCGGCGATATTCCCAAGGTGGGTGAGGGCACCAAATTCGCCGCCCGGATGTGGCTGGAAGACGTCAATGCGGCCGGTGGCATTGAAGTCGGTGGAAAGAAATACAAGGTAGAGCTGATTATTGAAGACAATGAATCCAAAGCCGAATCAGCCGTTAAGGCCAACACCAAGCTTATTACCGAGGAAGATGTTCTGGCCATTATCGGTCCCCAATCTTCGAAGCAAGCGATTCCGGCGGGCGCTAAGGCCAATGAACTGGGTACACCGATGGTCAGCCCCTGGTCGACCAACCCCGATACCACCAAGGATCGCCCTTTTGTGTTTCGCGGCTGCTTTCTGGATCCGTTTCAGGGGCCGGTGGTGGCCAAGTTTGTCAAAGAGGAATACGGGTTCACCAAAGCGGCTGTTCTCTACGATGTGGCCAGTGATTATCCCAAGGGATTGGCTGAATTTTTTAAAGCGGCGTGGGAGGATTTAAACGGTGCCGGTTCCGTAGTGGCCTATGAAAGTTTCACCACCAAAGACGCCGATTTCAGCTCTCAGCTGACGAAAATTAACAACTCCGGAGCTGAGGTGCTGTTTACCCCGCAGTATTATAACGAAGTGGCCTTAATCGTTCAGCAGGCCCATCAGCTGGGCTGGAACAAGCCAATTGTGGGCAGTGACAGCTGGGGTTCGGCAGAAACCGTCAAACTGTGCGGCAAAGACTGCTATGGCCTGTTCTTCAGCACCCATTATGCGGCGGCCGGCGCCAAAGGCGCCACCAAGGCCTTTATCGATCGTTATGAAAAAAAGCACGGCTATGTGCCGGATGACGTGGCTGCGCTGACCTGGGATGCCATGCGCATCGTTCAAACGGCCATCGAAGGGGCCGGTGAGCTTACCGGCGACCTCGAAAAGGATCGCAAGGCTGTGCGCGATGCCCTCGCCAAAATTAAAGACTTTGCCGGAATTACCGGCGGCATGACTTTTACCGAGGATGGCGATCCGATCAAGTGTGCCGTCATCGTGCGTATCAGCGATGCCGGTGAGTTTGAATTTTTTAAATCGGTCTGTCCGTGAGCTGGGGTATAAGGGTTCCGGGTTCAAGGTTCAGGGTGTCCGGAATTCGGAGGTTGGAATGCGGAATGCGGAAAAAAAGAAAAAGTGCAGGACGTATGCATGCGATTTAATCTGATTCTTTTCGTACTCGTCCTCGTCCTCGAAATAAGAATTTTATAGGGGACGAAGGACGAGTACGAGGACGAAGGAGGTAATTGTCGCGCCGTTGCTCAAAGAGCTAAGGCGGCTCATCCGACTTCTGTGATCTGTCTTCTGTACTCTGAAACCGCCTGCGGACCTTCACGAAAATGACATCTGATTTCATAAAGTTTCATACGAAGGTTGAGAGGTTAAAGATTGACCTCGATCCTGAACCCTGGGACGTCTTCCCAATCCGGATAAACCGGAATAGAAAATTGAATATTCAATATTCAATCGACATTGTTCAATCCTTTTACCGGGGCCAAGGAGACCACTGATGGTATTTTTTCAAAACCTGGTCAACGCATTGCAATGGGGGAGTTTTTACGCGCTCATAGCGTTGGGATATTCCATGGTGTACAGCATTCTGATGCTGTTTAACTTTGCTCACGGGGATATTTTCATGGTCGGCGCCTATATCGGCTTCGGTGTTGCCACTGCGATCGTGGCCCTTACCGCCATGGCAGCTTTTACGCTGCCCGGCTGGTTGATTCTGGTTTTGACGATTCTGATCTCCATGTTCCTGACATCTTTTGTAGGCATGTTTGTCGAACGCGTCGGCTACCGACCTTTGCGCGAAGCGCCAAGGGCATCGGCCGCCATCACCGGGCTGATGATCGGCATCATTTTAGAAACCGGTAATCTGATTTTGCTCGGGGCCCAAAGAGTCAGTTTCCCCTCGTTGATCGAAACAACCACCTATTCCCTTGGTGGGGTGTACGTGACCAACAAAAAAATCATGATTGTGCTGGTGTCCATCACATTGTGTTTTGCGTTGCACCTGTTTATCCGCCATACACGCTGGGGCATGGCCATGCGGGCCATGGCGTTTGATTATGTGGTCGTACCTTTAATGGGGGTGCCGCTCAATAGAATCGCTGCGCTCACTTTTGCAATCGGTTCAGGATTAGCAGCCGTAGCCGGCATTCTGTTCGGTGTCGCCTATCCGGTATTAGATCCCTATATGGGTGTTATCATCGGCTGGAAAGCGTTTGTGGCTGCAATCTTAGGGGGTAGAGGTTCGGTTGTGGGAGCTACCCTGGCGGGCTTTTTACTGGGCTTTATCGAAATGTTTGTGCCGATGGTCTTCCCGTCCACCTTTCGGGATTTAATCGCTTATTCAATCATTTTACTTATTCTGGTGTTTCGGCCTCATGGTTTCTTTGGCGAACCTTACAGTGCGAAGCTGAGACTGTGATTGGAAGGGCGAATGAATGAATATTGAAGAATGCAGAATGAATATTTAAGGAATTCTGTCTTTTTAAATTATGTATCGCCTTTCTATCGAAGGAGTTGAAAATAAGATTGGATCGAAGTCCATAAATTTTCAATCTTCAATTCCCCGATAAAGCGGGATTTACGTTTCGCTACAACTCCGCGAGCGGGATCTCCGCTTCGCTACGACCGGCTAAGCTTGTCCGGGTTGGGTAGATGCCGTATTCACGGATAGAATCGATAAGTGACTTACAGGGATGTGAAATGGAAGTAACGAG
>JAOZUU010000051.1:0-8302 GCA_029938515.1 Desulfobacterales bacterium
TAATCAAAGCGGTGCTATTCGACTTCGACGGCACACTGACCAAGCCCGGCGCTCTGGATTTTTCGGTCATCAAGACGTCCCTGGGCTGCCCTGCGGATATACCGGTCCTGGAGTTTATCCGGGGAATCCGGGACGAAAACCGGAGAAGGAGAGCAATCGAGGAGCTGGATACCTTTGAAGCCTCGGGCGCGGCCGAATCGGAACCCGCCGAGGGTGCCGAAACGCTCATCCGGTTCCTGCGATCCGAAAAAATTCCGGTGGGGATCATCAGCCGGAACAGCCGCCAATCCATCGAACGGGCCCTGAACAACTTTTCACACATCGAATCAGCTGATTTTGATCTAATTGTATCTCGGGACGATCGGATGGAACCCAAACCCCATCCAGCCGGCGTTCTTTACGCAGCCGAATTTTTCAGGGTATCACCGGCCAACCTGCTGATGGTTGGAGATTATGTATTCGACATCGAGGCAGGAAACCGGGCGCAAGCACCCACGGTCTTGATCACCACCGGTAAAAAAATGCCCGGATTTTCCTGCCACCCCGATGTGACCGTAGCCGATCTAAATGAACTGAAAGAGTTCATTCGTCTGCACCTCCCCTTACCGGCCGGCAAATTTCCCAACGACCTGCTCCGAAACCACCTGGACGCATTCAACTTCGACGATCCCCAATTGCTGATCAAACCGGGTATCGGCGAAGATACGGCAGCTGTATCGGTTGAAAATGAAGACGTGCTGGTCTTAAAGTCCGATCCTATCACCTTCGCCACGGATGCCATCGGCCACTATGCCGTTCTGGTCAATGCCAACGATATCGCCACTGCCGGCGCGGATCCCAGATGGCTTCTGACCACACTCATTTTCCCCTGTCAAACGACCCCGGCGAAAATATTCGGCATCCTGCGCGAATTAGAAGCCCATTGTCGTAAATGGCACATTACCTTGTGCGGCGGGCATACCGAGATCAGCGATGCCGTTACCCGCCCCGTCATCAGCGGGATGATGGTCGGCTCGGTGGCCCGGCCAAATCTCGTCGACAAACGGAATATGCGACCGGGAGATCGCGTCTTGATCACCAAAGCCGCGGCTGTGGAAGGCACATCCCTGATTGCCCGGGAATTTCCCCGCCGGTTGATGGACCTGGGTGTTACCGCAACCGAGATCGAACGCTACCGGGAATTTATCGAAAGGATCAGTATCCTGCCCGAAGCCCGGATCGCCCGAAGTATACCGGGCGTCAGCGCCATGCATGATGTTACCGAGGGGGGCTTGGCAACGGCCGTAGGAGAACTGGGTGTCGCGGGCAAGCATACTCTTAGAATCGATCTCGATCGAATTCCAATTTATCCGGAAACACGGAAAATCTGTGACCTGCTCGGAATCGATCCCCTGGGACTGATCGGCTCGGGCAGCCTGCTGATTTGTTGCCAAAAAGTCGACTGTGACAGACTGATCGACAAAATACGAAAGGCCGCTATCGAAATCACCGTCATTGGCGAAGTGCTCGCCCCCGGAGATGGTGTGCAGGCCCTGCGGAACGGTCAGTCCATTGTCTGGCCTGAATTCGCCGCCGATGAGATTACGCGCTTGCTCTGATAAATTATTGAATCATGCCCGTTTCAGGTGAACGTTGTTATCGCCCCAAATAACGATAGGTTATTCCCTCCCAGGCAGGATCGACGATCTTTTTCAACAATACGCGGTTTACGGGCTCACGCAGGCCACTTCCCTCCTGAAAGGCAATTCCGTAATCCTGGCGATAGAAAGAGACGGGTAAAATTTGGATAAGGCCCTGATAATTTTTGTTAACGAAGTATCGCAGGAGAGGCTTATCATAGACCAAGGCATCGATCTTTCCATCTGCAAGCGCATCAAGACCTTCGTCAGCAGAATTATATCTTTTGAAAGAAAAAAAACGCTTTCGCAAATAGGTTTCGCTGGTGGTAGCAGCGATGGTTCCTATTCGGGCCCTGGATAGATCGTCCAGGCCCTTGATGGACGATTCCAGTTTACTGACCGTTAAAGACGAAGTAATCGCGGCCGTGAAGATTGAAATGATGATAATCGATGTAAACATCCATATTATTGCGATTAATCGTCCCCATAAGCTCCGAGGGGTCTTGTCTCCATACCCGACGGTTGTCATGGTTACCACCGACCACCAAAAGCCGGAACCGATCCCTTTATGCGGGTGAGGGCTGAATTGTTCAGGGTTTTTACGGCGTTCAAAAAACCAAATCAAGAACCCAGCAGCAAGGAGAACCGTTGTCAGCGTAACTAAAATTTTTAAGAGTCTCATATCAAAAAAATTCTTAACTACGGCAATCCATGGACTGTGAGGTTTTGATCTCACGGCAATCCCCAATCCAGTGGTAAAGAAGGAATGGCTAAAATCCATGATTTTTTCCCGCTCACTGTTGATGGTTAACGCTGCTACGGCCAGGTCAAATTGGCCGCTGCGAACCCCTTCCAATAATCCGGCCAGATCGGTTTCTCTAAATTCATAACGCAGATTCAATTCTTCGGCCACCAGCCGCCACAATGAAATGCTGATACCTTCCCACGCCCCTTCGTCGCTTTTCATGGAAAAGGGAGGGGCTGATTTTGTTCCCACAATGAGCTTGCGATCGGCACTACTCCCTTGCGCATAAGTCAAAACAGCAGAGAATAAAATTGAGATTAAAACCGACGCAAATCCCACCCATCGAGTTTTTTTAAAAAAACTTTGGATATGCATTTTTATTTCTTTCCCGTGAATCCCCGGATCGGTATCGACGGACGTCTGTAATCGACATGAAAGGGATCGTCAATATATCATCGCCCCGGTACAATAATGCGCGAATCTTCCGCTTTTTTAGCCTCCTCCTGTTTTTGTAACTCTTTAAGATTTTCAATGATCGCCGCCAGCGCTTTGTCCATGGCACCGGGAAATTCATCCATCGCCTCGACAAGGTTATTGGCCATCAACCGTGACTGAATTGGCACCGGTCCCTCGGGTGACATCAGCTGGGTATGCCCCATAAATATCGGGGTACGGGTTCGATCGTCGGTTCCGTCCAGGTTTACCGGACTGAGACGTCTAATGGAAGCCACCTTAAGATCGGTAAAAGATTCCTCGCGGTACAGATTTTTCTTGTCGACGGTAAAATTGATTTCCTGTGGTTGTGCATTTTCATCCATCGTTGTTCTCCCTTCATTCGGGTTAAAATCCGGCCAAATCATCCTATTCCGGTGTATTTATCAATTCGCTTTATACGTATAATGAGAGGTTATGAATCCAGGGAAGACCATGAAACGAGGCCTTCGAAACTTGATGAATAGCCCGGTAAATACCGGGCCAGGGGTCGGACTGGATTAATCGATATTCACGGTGACCTGCTTGGGTTTTTCTTCTTCCGGTTTGGCAATGGTCACTTCCAATACGCCATCCTTGAACCGGGCATTGATTCTTTCCGGATTAACATGATATTCAAGGCTGAAAGATCTCTGAAACGTGCCAAAACACCTTTCCCGCCGATAGTACTTGTCATCGGACACTTCCGAATCAGCCTTGCGCTCCCCTTTCAGGGTCAACACGTTTTCTTTTACTTCGACACTCACATCTTCCTTTTTTACACCCGGCAGTTCCGCCTTGACGGTTAATCCCTCGTCGGTCTCATAAATATCCACCGATGGACGCCAGGCACACAGGGATAGATCATCTTCCGCCTCGCCATATCTTGGAAACGCATCTTCAAACAGCCGGTTGACACGATCCTGTAATGTGGCTACGTGTCCAAATGGCTCCCACTTTACAATTGCCATGATTATACCTCCGTTTCTGTTTTTGGTAAAAAATAACCACCTGCAAATTCATGTCAAGTATTTTTAAAGCGGTTGCCCGGATACTGATAAGATCTGCGCCCTGTCCAGATGACCGTCTTTGCATGCATCGGATTTACAAAAGAATCGTTTGTATGGTATAAATCCATTTCAAACAGTTTCAAAATAGATGACAGAGGCCCAAAATGGATTATATTAAAATTCGATTCGGTGATGACTTTGACGAACTGGCATCAAACCTGGACCGGTCCTTTTCCGATATGTTTCATGCCATTAAACCACAATTCAAGCTGACGGACCAGTCCTGGAATCCTGCCGTGGATATTTACCAGACGCCCAAGGAGATAATCATCCGGGTGGAAATCGCCGGTGTGGAAAAAGAAGACCTGAGTGTCGAAATCAACAGCAGGGCCATACGCATTCGCGGCCGACGGCGTGAATTGCCCCGTTTGGCCGATTCGGCCTACCGATTGGCGGAAATTCAGTACGGACGGTTTGAGCGTGTTCTGTACCTTCCGGAACCCATCGACACCGATACCGTTTCTTCTTCTTATTTAAATGGATTTCTGGAAATCCACATGAGCCGGTTCAAACGAGAGGAAACACATAGAATTCCCATTCAAAACGGATAGCTTCATATAATACCGGAGGCATATATGCCCGATCAACAAACCGAAACCAGCGCCACCCCTGAAAATCTGCCTGAAGTACTTCCCATTCTACCCCTGTTTGATACTGCTCTGTTTCCCAAGATGGTCCTCCCGCTGATAGTCATGCAAAAAAAGTCCATCCGGCTGGTGGACGAGGCGATGCAGGCCAATCGGATCATCGGCTTGCAACTGGCCAGGAAGAAACCCGATAGCGGAGACCCCGGTGAGAAAGACCTGTACCGAATCGGCACCGGTGCCATGATATTAAAAATGGCCAAGAGCCATGAAGATAAGGCCCAGCTCCTTGTTCAGGGGTTGGAACGGTTTAAAGCCATAGAATACCTGTCGGGTAAACCGTATCTCCAGGCCAGGGTGGAGCGCATTGCCGATATCGAAACCAAAGACGATGAAACGGAAGCGCTCATGAAAAATCTATTGGGTCTGTTTAACCGGATCGTGGAATTATCGCCGGGACTGCCTCAGGAAATCGGGACCATGGCCAGTTCCATCAACGAACCGGGAACGCTGGCCGATATGATTACATCTTCCATGGATACGCTTTTTGCGGATAAGCAGAAAATACTCGAACAACGAAATGTTAAAAAACGGCTTAAAGAGGTCACCCGCCAGGCCAATCATCAATTGGAAATCCTGGAACTGGGCAGCAAGATTCAATCCCAGGTTAAAGGTGATATGGAGAAAGGGCAACGCGAATATTACCTGCGGCAACAACTCAAGGCGATCAAAGAAGAGCTGGGCGAAACAGATGAAACCCAGGTGGAAATCGAAGAATTTCGGACCAAAATAGCCGCGAAGAACCTTCCCGAGGAGGCCCGTAAGGAAGCCGAGAGGGAACTGGATCGACTGGCTCGCATGCACCCCTCTTCGGCCGAATATACGGTGGCGTCCACATATCTGGACTGGCTCACCACCCTGCCCTGGCACGACAGTACAAAGGATAATCTGAATATAAAAAAAGCACGCAAAGTACTGGATCATGACCACTACGGCTTGGAAAAGGCAAAAAAACGGATTGTGGAGTATCTGGCCGTGCGTAAATTAAAAGCCGATTCCAAGGGACCGATTCTTTGTTTTACCGGCCCTCCCGGCACGGGTAAAACATCTCTGGGCGCTTCCATCGCCAGGGCCATGGGTAGAAAGTTCCACCGTATCTCCCTGGGGGGTGTCCGCGATGAGGCCGAAATCAGGGGCCACCGACGGACGTATGTGGGCGCCATGCCCGGACGAATCATCCAGGGGTTAAGACGGGTAGGATCCAACAACCCGGTATTCATGCTCGATGAAATCGACAAGGTGGGCAGCGATTTCAGGGGAGATCCCTCCTCGGCCCTCCTGGAAGTGCTCGATCCAGAGCAAAATTATACTTTTACCGATCATTATCTGGACGTCCCCTTCGATCTGACCAACGTGATGTTCATCACCACGGCCAATATCCTCGATACGATTCCGCCGGCTTTAAGGGATCGCATGGAAGTCCTGCCGCTTTTAGGATACACCGAGGAGGAAAAAATTAAGATCGCCAACCGCTACCTGATCCCCAGACAGCGTCAGGCCCACGGCCTTTCGGCGAATCAGATCCGTTTTACCAAGGGGGCCGTCCGGCGATTGATCCGGGGCTATACCCGGGAAGCCGGGTTGCGCAATCTGGAACGGGAAATCGCCGCTATCTGCCGGGGCGCGGCAGCCAGAATCGTCGAGGGTAAAAAGAAAAAAGTAGCCATTCGGGTGGATGATGTGGCTGACTATATCGGACCGATCCGGTTGACGGCCGAAACACGTACCCGGACATTGATTCCGGGAGTCGCGCTTGGATTGGCCTGGACGGAAGCCGGGGGCGAACTTCTCTTTATCGAGGCCACGGCCATGAAGGGCGGCAAGGGGTTGACCCTGACCGGTCAACTCGGTGATGTCATGAAAGAATCGGCCACCACGGCCTTAAGCTTTATCCGAACCAACGCTGCAGAACTGAACATTGACGAAAACTTTTTTAAAACCAGCGATATCCACATCCACGTCCCCGCCGGTGCCATTCCCAAGGACGGTCCATCGGCGGGCGTTACCATGCTCACCGCCCTGGCCTCCCTGCTAATGGGTCGACCCATTAAAAAGGACCTGGCCATGACCGGTGAAATCACCCTGCGCGGCCAGGTGCTCCCCGTAGGCGGCATCAAAGAGAAGGTGCTGGCCGCACATCGGACCGGCGTCAGGGCCCTTATTCTGCCGAAAGCGAATCAAAAAGACCTGGAAGATATTCCTAAAAAAGTCCGCGACGCCATCGAATTTCATTTCGCCGAATATATGCGGGATGTCCTCAAAATTGCCTTGACACCGAAAAAACCCGGCGCCACTTGATGGGCCATCTATTCAAAAGCCGTATCGGCCGTGTTGTCATTGTCGCGTTGCTGATGTCGGCCGTGGGGATGACAAGTTGTAGCCGGCGATCGGCTCCTCCGCGATCATCGCAACCCGGCGCACCAAAACCATATAAGGTCATGGGCAACTGGTACCAGCCTTTGGCCGACAGTCGGGGATTTCAACAACGGGGTCTGGCATCCTGGTACGGTAAAAAATTTCACGGCCGCAAAACAGCCAACGGTGAACGGTATGATATGTACGGGATCAGCGCCGCCCATAAAACCCTGCCCCTCGACACCTGGGTACGGGTTCACAACCTGGAAAACGGGAAAAGCCTTGATGTGCGGATCAACGACCGGGGGCCCTTCGTGCGGGGTCGGATCATCGATCTCTCCTACGGTGCCGCCAAAAAGATCGACCTGGTGGGTCCGGGAACAGCCAGGGTAAAAATCATCGCCTTGGGCAAAGCCGGTAAACCCCAGCCGGATGGACGTTTGACCTATCAACCGGTCGCTTATAACCGGGGTAATTTCACCATCCAGGTCGGCGCTTTTACGGATCGGTACAATGCCGAGCAATTTGTCCGGACACTCGATGATGTCTATGTTAATGCGCATATGGTGACTGATAAAGAGGGTGGAGAGCCGTACTACCGGGTGCGGGTGGGTAAGTGCAGCACGCTGACCCAGGCGGCGGAATACGAAAATTATCTGGTTAAAAACGGGTTTCCCGATGCGTTTACCGTGGCTGAATAGCGATCGGAATCGGCGTTTGAAGCACTCAGCTGGATGTAAAAAATGATTCAGCGAAACGATACCCCTCGTCGTCAAACCCATCATTCTCCTTCCACCCGGATCAGCATAAGCGGTCATCTGGAACATATCGCTTTCCGCAATTCTGAAAACCACTACACCGTCGCCCGGATACGGGCGGATAATACCGGAAGTATCGTCACCGTGGTCGGATACCTGCCCGGCGCGAGACCCGGCGAGGCCATTCAAATCACCGGGGGATGGGAAACCCACCCGCGTTTTGGCGAGCAGTTCCACGCGGATCATTTCGAGATCCTGCTTCCCGAGGCGGTGGAAGGAATCCGCAAATACCTGGGTTCCGGTTTTATCAAGGGGGTCGGATCGAAAATGGTGGCCCGAATCGTGGATCGGTTCGGTAAAGAAACACTGGACATCATTGAAAACGATCCGCAACGATTGACGGAAGTCCCGGGGGTGGGCAAAAAAACCGCCCATCGAATCGGCGACGCCTGGCGGCGGCATCATACCGTTCGGAGCCTGATGCAGTTTCTCCAGGAAAATGATCTGCCCACCTCTCACTGCGGACAGATCCTGAAGCTTTACGGCGATGAAGCCGTCGATGTGTTAAACAACACCCCCTATCGAATCGCTCTCGATTGGCCTGGAACGGGATTTAAAATCGCCGACACCATCGCCGTTC
>JAOZUU010000051.1:8402-10549 GCA_029938515.1 Desulfobacterales bacterium
ATCACCGCCGAAATCGTCAGGAAACTGGCCATTCAGCTTTCCGACGAGCAGCGGGAAATTCTGGAAGCCCTTTTCAACCATCGTGTGGCCGTGCTCACCGGTGGCCCCGGAACCGGAAAAACCACTCTGATCCGCGCCTTAAATGCGGTTTATGAAGCCCAGGGTCGGCGGATACTTCTGGCCGCACCCACCGGCCGGGCCGCCAAACGATTATCGGAGGTCAGCGGACAACCGGCCGCCACTATTCACCGCCTTTTGCGCTATAATATCCAGACCGGCCTTTTCGACAAGAACCGGGATGATCCCCTTGAAACCGACGTGGTGATCATCGACGAAGCCTCCATGGTGGACACCCTGCTCATGTATCATCTACTGGAGGCCATTCACCTTCAAACCGTTGTAGTCTTCGTGGGGGATGTGTTTCAGCTTCCACCGGTGGGCCCCGGCAATGTCCTCGCGGACCTGATCGATTCAGGTATCATCCCCACCTTCGAATTGACTCGGATTTTTCGCCAGGCACGAAAAAGCCCCATTATCACCAACGCTCATCTGATTCGGATGGGAAAACCGCCCGACTTGGGTCCACCGGGAGAAATCGATAAACTTAAAGAGTTCTACTTCATTGAAATGACAAACCCCGCCACGGCGGTTTCAACCATTGGGCAGCTATGCGCGGATCGGATTCCCCGGCGGTTTTATCTTGACCCCATCCGGGATATCCAGATCATTACGCCGATGCACAAAGGAGATGTGGGTACCATCAACCTCAATCGGGTCCTCCAAAAATTATTAAACCCCCAGGAAACCCGATCCATGGTTGCCACCGGTACTTTCCGTGTTGGAGACAAGGTAATGCATCTTAGAAACAACTACGCTAAGGATGTGTATAACGGCGATATCGGGACAGTCCAGGCCATCAAAAAAAAAGGAGGTGGCGTGGTTGTGGATTATGGCGGCCGCCGGGTTGATTACGACACCGCCGAATTGGATGAATTAACCCTGGCCTACGCCATTTCAGTACACAAGTCCCAGGGGTCCGAATATCCGGCCGTGATCCTGCCCCTGCTCACGCAGCACTACATTTTGCTTCAGCGAAACCTGTTATACACGGCGATCACCCGGGGAAAACAGCTGGTGGTTATTGTCGGCAGCACCCGGGCGGTTGAAATCGCCCTGGCCAACGACACGCCGCGACGGCGCTTGTCGGGATTGTCCCGGCGGCTCAAACGCCTCGGATAATTCCCACCGCCGATCATTCCTAAAATTTATAGGCGATTCCGATGGCAATCACGGGATAAAACTTGAAGTTTTCCGTTTCGTCCTCGATCTCTTTTTCCTCATTTTTCAGGTGCCGCTGAAATTCAGGGTCCGATGCGATGGAACCGGTGGCCGACATTTCGGCCTGGGGCGATCCCTGAAAGAGAACCCCAAGATCGATAAAAAAGCACAATCGTTTATTTTCACCCACGGCATTCCCCCATCCGATGCCGAGATAGGGCGAAATATCGTTGAAATCGATGGTTCCATACAGATCACCGACGTCTTCTGTGGAATAGGCGACATCGTCAATGATAAAATAGTCGTTATCGGTTCTGGCTTTAAAATCGATTTCGTTCTGATTCAATACCAGACCGGCACTGAGCCGAAAGGCACCCCCCAGGAAATGCCAGTCCGCCAGCAATGCAGCGGTAAACAGATTTAAATCAAAATCGTAATCGATTTCATCAATCTTCTCATCATAATCGTACGTAAACCCATTTAGCCCTATCCGGGCGTTCAGGTGCGGCAGGATACCGATTGTCATTTCAGCACCCAGGCCGAGGGTCCCGGCTTTGACCCCCAGAGCAATGTCACCGGTGTCAGCCCTGGCAGTAACACCAAGAACCATGATGCTGCCAAAAACAACGATAAGATATTGCAGGTGTTTCTTCATTCCCTTCCTCCTTATGGTAATCAGCAGTTTTACCCCATTCGTACATGTTCGAAACCGAATATGAGTAAAACAAACAGAAGACAAAGACAAGCGGCGATAATCGCCCAGTCCAGAGAACGAAGCCGATATTCCTTTAGAAAAGTCCGCCCTTTTCGGCTGAACCCCCGGGCTTCCATGGCTTCGGCCAGTTCTTCCGCCAGCTGGAACGATTGGA
>JAOZUU010000498.1 GCA_029938515.1 Desulfobacterales bacterium
CTCCGGAGAATAAAAATATGAATCAATATATGACCCGTCAAACCGATGATAAGGCCGCTCGACTGAAGGAGCAAATTGTCACCGGGGTGAAGGATGATCTGGCGGCCATTGAGATCGAATTGGCTAAAAACCTTCAACCCAAATTCGATCTGGTGGCGAAGGTGGCCGGCCATATTCTGTTTTGCGGTGGTAAACGCCTGCGGCCGCTGCTCATGGTCCTGTGCGCCCGACTTTGCGGATACAGCGGCAATCACGACAAGACTTATGCCGCTGCGTTTGAATACTTGCATGCGGCCACGCTGTTGCACGACGATTTGATCGATGGAGGAACCTTGCGCCGGGGCAAGCCCGCAGCGTATACTGCTTACGGAAACGAAACGGCCGTACTGACCGGTGACTTTCTTCTGGCCCGCGCCCTGGCCGTTTCGGCCATGACGGAAAATCTGGACGTCGTTCGCACAATCGTGGATATTACCGAACAGATGTCCCAGGGAGAAATCGATCAGCTTGATAAAAGGGGACGGCTGGAGATCACCGAGCCGGAATACCTCGATATTATCCGGCGCAAGACCGCCGTATTATTCCAAGGGGCTTGCCGAGTGGGTGCATTGATTGCAGATATGCCCCGTTCGGCCATTGACGCCCTTTCCGATTATGGTCTGAATCTCGGCATGGCTTTTCAGATGGCCGATGACCTGCTCGACTACACGGCGGATGCGGACACGCTGGGAAAACGGATCGGCACGGATTTAAAGGAAGGCAAATTGACCCTTCCGGTTATTTCCGCCCTTCAAAATGCAAGAGAGCCGGATCGTGTCGATATGAAAGCAATTATAAGCGATAATCACTTTTCCGTGGATGATTTTAACCGGCTGGTTTCGCTATTGCAACGTTGCGGCGGGATCGATTATACTCGCCGGCAGGCGGAAAAACATATCATCCGGGCCAGGGCGGCCCTTGATACGTTTCCGTCATCAGAGGCGAAAGCGACTCTAATAAACATAGCCGCCTATGCCTTGGTACGAAATCAATAACCATTAAGGGAAAACTACAATGCGCCTGGGTCATTGTTTCATTAAAAACATCACGGTTTATCTGATCATCGGGCTCATCCTGATGATGACGACGTCTTCTGCCTATTCTCAGGTCGAAACACCAAACGAAACGATACAGGTGATCGGGAAAAGCACAAAATCCGGGCAAGACCCGACCACGGCCCGGGAAGCAGCCATCGCCAACGGTCTCAACGCGGCGGTGGGCCGGACGATTTTGGAGATCATACCGTCGGATTTACTTGCCAGTCGTTTTGATGGTTTGACGATCTTGATCGATCAGCAGGCGGAGACGTTTATCCGGGAGTACAAAGTCCTGGCCGAAAAACAAACCGACACCGGCTACCAGGTGTTGATACAGGCCGTTGTTGTTCGTTCCCGCCTGAAAGATGCCGTTGACCAGGCGGGTCTGCTGGCACAAGAAGTACCGATGCCCGTGCTTCTTTTTCTTGTTACCGAACAGAATGTGGGTGAAACCGCACACCGTTTCTGGTGGCATGCCGATGGGCCCTGGGAAGCACTGTTCACTGAAGAGGCCCTTGCCCGGGAAATGCGGTCCAAAGGGTATCAAATCGCCGATCATGCGACGCCCGTCGATGAGGAATACAATGCGATCAATCTTAATGCCGCCACGGCTGCCGACATCGGTCGACTGTATCATTCCGATGTGGTCATTACCGGCGAGGCGGTTGCCAGCATGGCGAAGGATACAAAGGTAACCGATCTAAAAACCTATAAGGGCACCTTGACGGTGCGGGCCTACCGGACCGATACCGGCGCCCAAATTGCCATTTCTCACGCCAGTACGGTTTCGGTAAATACGGAGGATACCACCGGCGGGAAAAGTGTCTTTTCCCTTCTGGCCAAAGAGGTGGCCGAAGACCTGGCGCGACAGATAGCCTTTCATCAACAACGTCCCGATGAAACGATTCCGGCGCCCATCACGATAGAAGTTTCCGGGACCGACCATCTGCGTAGTTTTGTGGCTTTGCGCCGGGCATTGAATACGATGCCGGATGTCGAGCGGATGCAAATTGAGGCATTGACACCACCGACGGCGATCCTGGTGGTCCATTTCCGTGGATCGGCGCAGGAGATGGCCGAGAACTTAAAACGGCTAAAAACCGAAACGCTCAATATTCAAATTGATGAAACGTCCATTGATCGGGTAAAAGTGATCCTGTCACCCTAAGAAAACCTTAACTAAACATCCCGGCACATCTGAACAAATCGAAATAACTTGCCATTTTTAATCGGTTCCGTTAATGTTTTATGGTAGCGGGCATGGCTACACATGCTTGTTTAATCACACGATATCGGCAAAACAGTTTTTGGCTCAGGAAAAGACAGAACTCATGGCTTTCATCAAGATGTCGAAAACAATCACCTTGGTCATTTTTCTGGGGCTCTTCTGTTCGACTCCGGCCTTAGCGACGGAGGCGAAACTGACCGATATCATTGTGACCAATACCCGCGACGACCTGCTTGTCTACCTGAAGGTGGAGGGGGCCTTTCCGCCGAAAATGAAAGAGGCCATTTTGAGCGGCGTGCCGACGACGTTTTCTTTTTTTGTTTCTTTGTATCGAAGTCGATCTTTCTGGTTTGATAAAAAAATCACCGACCTGACGATCACCCACTCGATAAAATTTAATCGCTTGAAAAATGAATTCACGATCAATCGGTCATGGGAAAATACCCCCCCCATCGTGGTCAACTCTTTTCCCCGCGCCCAGAAATTGATGGCCGCCGTGGACAACTTGAAAGTGGTTTCTTTGAACAACCTGGTCAAGGGCCAGCAATATCAAATCAGGGCCAAGGCAGAGCTAGACAAGCTCACGCTGCCGCTTTATCTGCACTATGTCTTGTTTTTTGTTTCCCTGTGGGATTTTGAA
>JAOZUU010000499.1 GCA_029938515.1 Desulfobacterales bacterium
CGGTCGGCCAAATCCCGGATAACCGCCAAAATCGCCATGCACTCGGAGCCCACGGCGATCCCGAACTTGCTCTGCATAGTGAAGCCGTCCATGCGGCCACCGATGCCGATGATGATGTTCCTCATCGCCTGGGCGCAGAAGTCGATAATCCAGCCCATTTCCACGCGGGTGGGATCGATGTCCAGCCGCCGCATCCCGGTCAGGCGCGCCAGTTGCTCGTCGTTATAGTTGCGCTCGTGCTGCATCCGGGCGGTCATGGCCACCATGGCCAGGTTGTGGGCGTTCATGATGTCATTGATGTCGCCGGTGAGACCCAGAGAAAATTCAGTCATCGGAATCAGCAGCGAGTTACCACCGCCGGCAGCAGTTCCCTTGACGTTCATGGTGGGGCCACCGGAAGGCTGACGCAGCGCGCCACCGACGTTAACGCCGCGCAGGCCAAGGCCTTCCATCAGACCACAGGAGGTCGTGCTCTTGCCTTCGCCCAGCGGGGTCGGCGTGATGGCGGTCACTTCAATATACTTGCCATCGGGTTTGTCATTGAGTCGATTGATAATCTTTAGAAAATCGAGTTTCGCCAGCCGACCCATGGGTAGAATCTCATCCTTTTGAAGCCCGAGTTTATCCCGCCATTCATCCGGCGTCGGCATATTTTTTTCGGCCGCTTCGGAAATCTGCCAATCCGCCATTTCAACTGCATTGTAAGCCATAGTCTAATTCCTCCTTTTGCTGATTATTAGATATTGTTATTGGACGACAAACACACATCGTTTACGGCATCATCGGTTATTAAGGGACCCACCAGCATATTTAAATTTGCCATATGAAACCCACCATTTTTTCATTCAAACCAAAATAATTTTCATATCAGTTACCCTATTTTTTGGCAAGGAAAAAATAGATTAATCGTGAGCATGCCCCATTCAAAATCAATTCTGCAATTGATTGAGCCGGTAGTAAAATCCCCTCTGCCGGATCAGTTCTTCATGGGTGCCGGTTTCCATGATCCGGCCCCGATTGATTACCACGATCCGGTGGGCCTTGCGGGCCGTTGAAAGCCGATGAGCGACAATCAAGGTCGTCCGATGATTCATCAGAATGTCCAGCGCATCCTGAATATGCTGCTCGGTTACCGAATCGATATAAGATGTCGCTTCATCCAGAATCAACAGATCCGGATCACGGGCAAACGCCCGGGCGATGGAAATCAACTGCCGCTCACCGCTGGAAAGAGCCTCCTTGCCTCCGGCCAGGGCAAAATCAAAACCACCGGGCAACTTGGCGATCAGGTCCGTGCAGTTGGCGCTTTGTATCACCCGCGTCAGCTCATCATCCGACAACAACGGATTTCCGAAACGGATATTCTCGGCGATCGTACCGGTAAACAAAAACGGGTCCTGGGTGACCAGGGCCATGTGCCGACGGAGCGCGGTTGTGTTGAAAGCGGTCAAAGGACGATCATTGATCAGCACCCGGCCACGGGAAGGATCGTAAAACCGCACCAGCAGATTAATCAGCGACGTCTTACCCGATCCGGTGGGACCGACGATGGCCACCTGCTCGCCTTCGTTAATCGTTAAGCGGATATCTTCAAGCACCGGCGTATCCGGACGATAACCGAAGGTCACCCGGTCGAACACAATGCGTCCAATTCGATCCGGTTCGGTCATCATGGATTCTGCCTCCGCCGGCACAGGCATCCGTTCCTTACTGTCAAGTATGATAAAAAGTCTTTCAGCCGATGCCATGGCGTTCTGCAGGATATTATATTTTTCGGCGATATCCCGGATGGGCCTGAAAAACATCCGGATATATGAAATAAACGCCACCAGGATTCCCAGGGTTATGCGATCATCTAAAACACGATTTCCTCCGAAATAGATGACCACCGCCAGGGCCACCGATCCCAGCATACCCACGAAAGGCATAAAGATAGCGAACACATGCATCTGCCGCATTCCTGCCAGATAATTTTCATGGTTTAAACGCCTGAATCGGCGTTCGCTGGCCGCTTCCTGCCGAAACAATTGAATGACCCGCATGCCTTCGATGGTTTCGGTCAGGCGGGTATTTATTTCGGCCACTTTGATCCGTAACACCCGATAGGCCCCCCTGGCCTGACGCGCAAAGTAAAACGACGCAAAAATGACCACTGGGAAAACGGTAAAACAGATCAGCGCCAGCTGCCAATCGATACCGAGCAAAACAATACAGATGCCGGCCAGTAAAAAAAGATCTTTAAATATGAAGACGATCACGGCGGTAAACAATTCGTGCATGTTTTGGACATCATTGGTCACGCGCGTGACCAGTCGGCCCACGGGGTTTTTCGTGAAAAAGGGCACTGATAATGACTGGATATGGGTAAACAGCCGCATCCGCAAGTCGTGCATGATCATCTGGCCGGTATATTCCATGATCAGCTGCTGGGCAAAGTTGACCACCAGGCCGGCGACAATGAGAAGCAGAAAAATCAACGTCATCCAGCCGATGCCGGCCAAATCATGCTTTCTCAAAATAACGATATCCGCTTTTTGAATACCGGCCAGATCAGTCCACCGGATAACGGTTCTATTGTTGGATACCTCAAAGCGATCCCGGTATTTCGCGACAACGGCCTGAACGGCCGGATCTGAAATATCCACCTCAATGAACCGCTCATTGAAATGATTGTGACCGTCACTGCCGGACAATCGGGAGGAGGTGACGCCGGGTGCCGGAACAATGTAGCGATCAATGGCTATTTTGGTAACGTAAGGCATGGCCAGATCGATCAGGGTAACAGCAAGAATAAGGACAACCGCGACGGCCAGATAGAGCCCGTAGGGTCGTGCAAAGGGATATATCCGTTTCATCAGCCGGACATCGGTAACCTTGCCGATCTTTTCCTCGGCGAAAAATTCGCGATCAATACCCATGGTGATCTTCTTCGTAAGCCTGTTT
>JAOZUU010000500.1 GCA_029938515.1 Desulfobacterales bacterium
GGCAAATGACAGCAGCGGGTGTAAGAGTGGTGAAACATGTTAGTTGGCAACCGCTTTCTGAAAGAGAGTGACACCGTATTTTTTTCTGAACGGATGCCTTTTATTGGGTTAATAGGCTTTCAGATAATGTTTTTGGCAAGGCCAGAGGGAGCCCCCCTGAGTAAGGCGTATACCCCGTACGTCGTCGAAGGGGGGCAACCGATAACGCAGTCCAAAAGCTTTATCTGGAAGACTATAGGAAAGGAATCTAAAAGTGCCAGTAACTTCTAACATTTTATCAAATATCCCCTCGAACATCTCCCAGGAAATATTTGAAGCAATTGTCACAACCAATGAAGTGAAAATAGAACGGATCATATCCAAAGGGCATGTTTCTCCAAAAGATTTCTGGTATGACCAGTCCAATAGCGAGTGGGTAATGGTTTTACAGGGAAGGGCTAAATTAAGATTCAGGGAAAACGACGAAGTTATTGAATTATATCCGGGTGACCACTTAAATATCCCCCCACATGTCAAACATCGGGTTGAATGGACGGATCCTGACCAGGAAACGATCTGGCTGGCGGTTCATTATTAAACCCGGAAATTATAAATGACGCATCACAACTGGCTTCAGAAGCAACTACCCACCCATTTTAAAGCGAGCCACAAATTCAACAAAACCGGCCATATATTTTTTTACCTGGGAAAGGGCTGCCGGATCCGTCAGATTTCCCTGCTCGTCGAATTTATTTAAAAAGATTTAAATACTTAGCGAAACCCTCTTTTTCCAACGCGTCAACCGGAACAAACCGCAGCGCGGCCGAATTGATGCAATAGCGCAATCCCGTAGGCGCAGGGCCGTCGGAAAATACATGGCCCAGATGAGAGTCGGCATGCTGGCTGCGTACCTCGGTACGTTTCATCAAAAACGAGGTATCGCCTTTTTCCATAACGTTTTCCGGTTCCAGGGGCTGGGTGAAGCTCGGCCAGCCGGTGCCGGAATCGAATTTATCCGTTGAGCTGAAAAGGGGCTCTCCGGAGACGATATCGACGTAAATGCCCGCATCATGATTGTCCCAATAAGTGTTGTTGAAAGGTGGCTCCGTGCCGTTTTCCCGGGCCACTTTAAACTGTATGGGTGTTAACGTCTTACGCAATTCCGCTTTGTCGGGAATTTTATATATGGTTTCGGTTTTTGCTTCATTCATAGGGCTTCCCTCCATTTCGGCATCTTTCTCCGATTTCACCTCTTTGTGGCCATCATCCATCTTCTTCTTGCTTATGTCTTCAGATGACTTCATATCATCCGTCATGTTTGTTTTCGTGTCGGCCCAAGTCTTTTCTAAGAACCGGTCCCGACCGGATCCGGAGCGATACCAATGGTAGCGGATCGGTTTCTTCTTGTAATAGTCCTGGTGATAGTCTTCCGCCGGATAAAATACGCCCAGAGGGAGAATATCCGTGGCAATCGGTTTGTTAAATCTTCCCGAGGATGCCAGCCGTTCTTTGGTTTCCTCGGCCAGTTGCCGTTCCTTTTCATTGGCATAAAAAATGGCACTCCGGTATTGTGAGCCCCGATCGACGAACTGCCCGCCGGGATCCGTCGGATCGACGTGCCGCCAAAAAACGTCAAGCAATTGTTTGTAAGTAATCCGGGATGGGTCGTATCTGACCTCCACTGCCTCTATATGTCCGGTCTGGCCGGCCGAAACTTTTTCGTAGGTGGGAGAATTATCATGGCCACCGGTATAACCGGAAACGACCTCGAGTACACCGTCAACTTTTTCAAAATCAGATTCCGTACACCAGAAGCAACCACCTGCAAATACGGCGGTCATGTTATTTTTTGGCATTTCCATCGTGGTTTTTTCTGTTTTATTATCCATACTGCTCACCGTGTAAACACCCAGCAAAATCAAAGCCACGGCGATACCTGTAATCGTAATAGGTTTCATGGGGCACCTCCTTAATTAAAACCTGAATTGAGTGATTTTTTACTCGCTCTGCGCCAATCTATTGAGCGCCAAGACGTTCAAAAATACTCGGCATATCCAACGGGTATGCCTGCGCTTTTTGAAAGTCTTATCATCTCAATATGTTGACACATAGCCTCGCAAAAATCGCTCAATACAGGTTAAAGAATAGATATTTACTTTGCTTTGTAAAGCTAAAATTGAAAGGTCATGGTTCAGAGTTCAAGGTTCTATGTTGGTAATATGGTGATTTTACAAGTAATGTAAGACAGTGATTTAATGTTTTGGTAAGGGACCCGGAAAAAATAAAATCCACAGAGATGACGTATTGGCGCCGTCCTCAATGATCAGAATCGTTTTTTGAGCGGATGCATTCATCAGTTTATATCATTTAATGGTTGACATCAGTCCCGAAAAGCCATCGATAGGATGAACGAATCATATTCAACCTGGGAGACACTGTCCCGGAAATCCGGATTGAATATCCCTTCAAGCGAATGCTCTGTCTGACCTTGTCCAATAGTTTTACCGTTGGATTACGCATAATTTTTCCTTGATATTCTGGGCTTATAGTGTTATTTGGAGCAGTCAAGAATTGATGAACTCGTAAAAAGTCAAAACTCCCTCTCCCTTGATGGGAGAGGGTTGGGGTGAGGGTGAATAAGAATGGAATTTCAACCAATTATTTCCCCCTCCCACCAGGGGAGGGGGAAAGGGACTTTTTACGACGCCATCAAGAATTAACATTTGTAAATTTTACAAAAGATACGAATATTAAGGACGATTTTGTTCCATGATATTGAACGTAATCGCCCAGTAATCATAGTTGAGCGCTAATCAAATATCATACAATTGTAAATTGTCATGTATTTTGAGATAATAAATGAAATCAAGAATGTAGAAACGATAGCCGTCGGTGGGAATATTCGAAATATCATGCGGCTTCGAAAACAATACGGCGTTGGTCGTTGGCGTAAAATGAAGGG
>JAOZUU010000501.1 GCA_029938515.1 Desulfobacterales bacterium
ACAAATCGTCAATCTTCAATTTTATTCCGGCTTCGCCGGGTTGGGAGCACATATATGAATAAACCCAGAGCTGATCTTTTGATCGACAATGCCGTCGAACTGATCACCTGTGTCTCGTCGGAAAACGATCCTTTGGGAAGGATTCAAAAGGGTGCCGTTGCCGTGGCGAACGGACGGATAATCGCGACAGACTTACGAGTCAATCTCGAGGAAAGTATTGATCTGACCGGGGCCGAGGTCATAGACGCCCACGGAAAGATCGTGGCACCCGGTTTTGTGGATTGTCACACCCACCTGGTATTCGGCCGGTCACGGGTTAAAGAGTTTGCCCTCAAGATGACCCGGAGCGTTGCCGAAATCGAAGCCATGGGGTTGAAAACAGGCATTCCCGCCTCTATTGCCATGACCAGGGAAACCAGTGAGGACGATCTCTTCCTCGGTGCGCTGGACCGGATGAAGCGGATGCTCCTATATGGGACCACGACCGTTGAAAGCAAGAGCGGTTACGGCATTCGCTGGGCCGACGAACTCAAGATGCTGCGTGTGAATCAACGGCTTGCCCAGGCGCAGCCGATGGATGTGGTATCTACCTTTCTCGGGGCGCACGATTTCCCACCGGAAATGGATCGTGAAGATCCAAGCCAGCGGAACGCCTACATCCGGGAATTGACCGATAAGATGATTCCCCGGGTGGCGGAAGAAGATCTGGCGGAATTCTGCGACATCTACTGTGATATCGGCTACTACACAGCCGGGGAATCGGAAACCGTCCTCAGGGCGGGAATGGATCATGGTCTGGCGCCCAGGATTCACACCGATGCCTACGCCAATATCGGCGGCAGCTCACTGGCCGCAGCTCTTCCCGCCATTTCTGCCGACCATCTCAATTATACCTCTGAAAACGAGATGCGTCTTATGGCGGAAAGCGGTGTGGTGGGCGTGGTGTTGCCGGCCCTCGACTTCGCCGTCGCCCATCCGGACCCATTCGATGCGCGGCCCATGCTCGAAGCCGGCATGACCCTGGCGCTGGGCACCAATTTAAACCCCGGCAACTGGACCGAATCCATGCAGCTCGTGATGCAGCTGGCCTGCAGAAACCACGGCATGGCACCGGAAGAAGCCATGCTGGCCGCAACCACCGGAGCAGCCCGTGCGATCCAACGCGACGATCAAATCGGGTGTCTGGCCGGAGGCTACCAGGCCGACATCCAAATCTGGGATCTGCCCAGTTTTGAAGACGTTATTTACAGGATCGGCAACAACGCAGTTTGGATCGTCATCAAAAACGGAAAGGTCGTTGTGAGGAAAAACGCGTAGATTATCAGTATCCTGGCCGGAGGGGCAGGCTTTGGGTTGCCCATAGAAAGGGCTTTATCACAGAATATATGAACCAGAGAATTCAGAAGCCAAAAATTACAAAGAAAAAGATGAACATCGAACGTTCAACATCCAACGTCGAATGTGGAAGACGCTTCGCTTTGTCTCATTTATAAAAAGGTAGAATACCATATTCGATGTTCAGCGTTCGATGTTCGATGTTGGACGTTCATCTTTAAAGTCACCAGAATAAAGATTCTTGATTAAGAGGCCTATCATCATGACAGCTGTAGAAATAACGGGGAAAACACTGACGATCGAGGAGGTCATTTTGGTTGCCCTTGATCGGGCAACGGTAAAACCGCTCAGTCAGGATACAAAAATACGCATGACAGCGACCCAGCAGTGGCTGGACAATGCGATTCAAAAAAGAAATACGGTGTTTTATGGTATCAACACCGGGTTCGGCTCGCATGCCAATGAAACCATCGACCCGGACCAGGCCGGTATTCTTTCCAGAAATGTCATTCTGGCTGATGTGGCGGGCATCGGCGCCCCCCTCCCCAAATCGATCGTTCGGGCCATGATGGTGATCCGGGCCAACACCATGGCCGGCGGACCGTCCGGGATCCGGCCGGTGGTTGTGGAAACACTTATCGAGATGCTCAACAGGGGCGTCACTCCTTGTGTCCCCGAAAAAGGTTCCCTGGGGGCCAGCGGTGATCTGCTGCCTTTGGCCGCAATTGCTACCGTGGCAACCTGCGATGCCGAAGGCGGGGGATACAGCGGCAAAGCCTGGTATGCGGGAGAACTGATGAGCGGTGACGAGGCCATGCGCAAAGCCGGCATCCAGCGTCTCAAACTGATCGCCAAAGAGGGGAATTCCCTGATTAACGGCACCTCATTTATGACTGCTACCGGGTGCCTGGCCATCGACAGGTGTGAAAAACTGATCCGACACAGCGAAATCACCGCTGCTATGAGCCTCGAGGCCATGCTTGCGGCATCTGCGGCCTTTCACCCATCCCTGCACAAGGCTTCAAACCAGACGGGTCAGATCTCGGTAGCCAAAAATTTAAGAAAATTGCTGCAGGGCAGCCGGCTGATGGATTCCACGGACAGGGTTCAGGATGCGTACTGCCTGAGATGCATCCCCCAGGTGTTAGGCCCTGTCAAGGATACCATTGCCTTCGCACGAGGGTATATCGAACGGACCTTGAATGCCAGTATCGACAACCCGCTGATTTTTGAATCCGATGGCAAGGAGCCTTACGTCTGCCTTTCTGGAGGAAATTTTCACGGCGAAGGTCTGGCGTTCATGATGGATTTTTTGTCCATTGCCATGTCGGAAGTTGCCAATATCTCGGAGAGACGTTCTTTTGCCCTGCTCACACCCGCATTGAATTACGGGCTGCCCTCCATGCTGATTCCCGCAAACGGGCTCAATACCGGGTTGATGGTTGCGCAATACGCGGCCGCGGCCCTGGTGTCGGACAACAAAACCCTTGCCCACCCGGACAGCGTCGACTCCATACCCACCAGTGCCAACCAGGAAGACCATGTAAGCATGGGCGCCAACGGTGCCCGCCATTTATGGGAGATCCTTGAAAACGTTACCAACGT
>JAOZUU010000052.1 GCA_029938515.1 Desulfobacterales bacterium
GACCAGTCCGACCGGACGCAGGCAGTTGATGCTGGTTTCAGAAGAGCATGCGATTAATGCCTCGGCTAGTGCCTATGTGCAAACCATCGCGCCCCTTCAAAAGCAGGGAAAAATCGATAACGATCCGGCGCTGAAGGCGCGTGTGAAGCGCATCACGGGCTTGCTCGTAGCACAAGCGGTCATCATGCGTCCGGAAACCAGGGACTGGAAATGGTCCATGAAGGTCATCGATGATCCCAAGACTGTCAATGCCTGGTGCATGGCCGGCGGTAAGATGGCCTTGTATACGGGCCTGGTGGAACAGGTCAAGCCGACCGATGATGAGCTGGCACAGGTCATCGGTCATGAAATTGCCCATGCCCTGGCCAATCACACGGCAGAAAAAATGTCTGTCTCGATGGTGAGCACGCTCGGTGTTCTGGCCGTCGGGATTGCCACGGACACACCCGGTGTGGCCGCCGGCGCAGCCGCGGCCGCAATGATGGCCGTAACACTTCCCAATAGCCGAACGGCCGAAACGGAAGCGGACCGTATCGGAATCGAGCTGGCTGCCAAGGCGGGGTTTAATCCCAATGCGGCGGTAAGTCTGTGGAAGAAGATGGAGAATGTATCCGGGAGCTCATCGTTCGATTTTCTGAGCACTCATCCATCTTCAGGCAAACGCCAGCAGCGTCTGGGCGAACTGGTACCCCAGATGATGCTCTACTACGAAGATCGTGGCGATCGTCCCGTTTACCCACTGTAAACGGGATCAGTGTCCATATGCAACCGTATCCGTTTTGTCTGTATTTGTATGGATCCGCAGTGATATAATCGAATTTATCTGATTTCCTTCACCCGTTTCTGGATTTTTTTCACCTGCTCCATGTCTAACTTTGCCTTGGTATGATCCGGATTCAAGGCAATGGTAAGCTCCCATTGATGAATTGCCTTTTCACTCTCGGTAAATACCTGAACATTCCCTTTCGAATCGCACCCCCTGACCCGAAGGAGCGTTGTTCGCAGATTTGCGAGTATTGCGTATTATGGGTTAAGGATTCTAATCCAGTGCTATAAATCCGTTACACTGGGGAGTTCGAGACCACCCCGATCTCCCCTTGAATGGTTGCCAAGCGTCTCCACGCCTGGTATCTCTTAACGTCAATATCTTTTGCCCCTAAACCATACGCAAGTACTGTTGTTGGCCCAGACAGCTTGATCGTAAGTGTTTACCGGTCCGGGAAGAGGAGCGCCTGGTGTTACCTTTTTTAAGGGTTCTCCCTTTTCATCGGTGATAAGAACGGTATCATCCCGGAATATACGGATACATACATGTTTTTTCATGATCTTATTCCCCTTTCGGTTACGATTTAGTTCGACAACCTCATTTTGATCGTAGAAAAATTGCTACATCCATCGGTATCACCTCCTATCACAACCGGAAATACGACTGCGTTTTTGCCAGTTAGAACGACAATGTACCTCTCAGTAAAATAAGACGCTCAGGATAAATTCTAGGATTGGCGGGATCCGTATCCTGGAAATTAAAATTCTGGTCGAATAAATTCTTTGCTTCCAATGTGATGATCCCGTATCTTTTCGGCAGACGGTAGCTGATGGATGCATCAACGACCATAAACTGATCATCGCCGGCAATGATTGTTCCATCATCAGGATTTAAAAAATCGCCTTTTTGATCTACGTAGATCGCCTTGGCACCTATTGAAAAACCTTTCGGACAAAATATCCTGACACCAATCGGAAATCGATGGGTTCGGAGCTTCACAAACTCTTCGATATTTACAAGGTCATTTGCGGTTTCTCTTTCAAATTCCTCAAATAAATATTCACCACTTAGGGCCATCCAGTTAAACGGGGTCCAATAGACATAGGATCGAATCCAACGGTCATCGCGGCCAAATTCGAGGACATCCGGGATCGGACCGGCAAATTCGATAAATCTTTCTTCGATGTCACGATAGATAAATTCCGCACCGGCAGAAATGTCTTTGCAAAAAGTATGATCGATCCCGATGCCGTAGTTCCACGATTCATCTCCTTCCGCACCCAGGAAAAACTGGTTAAACCCCGCCACCTGAGTCGGCTCGATACTAGGATCGATATTCTCTTTTGAGATAAGGGGCCGATGCAGCGTTCTGAAGGCCGCTGTCCGGATAGTCGTTTGATGAACCGGGTTCCACATCAATCCCAGTTTTGGATTAAACGCGTCACTGTCCTCACCTTTTGTCTCGCCATTTAAAAATTCGCCACTTGCGCCCACCGTTACGGAAACACTTTCGGATATATCGGTTATCGAATAGAGATAGATGTTGGTAAAATCGGTTGTGCCCTTTTCTTCCATGACAAAGCCTTCGCCGAAATCAATGGTTTGATCGAAATCCTGATGCCGATATCCCCCCCCAAGGATGAATTTAAATCTGTCCAGCTTTGACTGGTAGTTCATTTCAGCGATATAGTGGTCCACATCCGCGCCAAGTTCAAAAAACCCAGGCACCACCACGGTGTTGAGATCGGCACGCTGATAGATAGCCGAGGCAAGCAAAACATCGTGCGGATTAAAAGAATGGCGCAGGCCGAATCGATAGGTGTTGACTTCGTCGTTCTGGTCCTGATCGGGATTAAAGGTATCTAAAAAAGTGAGTTCCATATCTCCTTTTCTAGTATGATTGAAACGATATTCACCCTGCAGGCTCGTGTTCGGTGTTACGCTTCCCTGTGCAAACACATTGTATATATCGATATTCTGATCATTGTTTTCTCTAAAACCGTCGGTTTCATAATGGAATTGTCCCAAGCTGTATGAGAGCGGTCCCCACACGCCTGATTGTACCAGCTCATCGCCTAAAGTCTGATTCTCTGCGATCACGCCGCTGGCTTGCAGTGCCAGGCGGTTTCTTAGGAAAAGCGGATTAAATTCATTAAAAGAAGGATCGGCAGGACCGGCACCTTCCAGAATAAACATATTGGTCTCTGAAAGCCTGGGCTGAACCGGTGTAATGTTGATGGGTTGCAATAGTTGGGATTGAAGAAGTTCACTGGCCCGGGCGATTTCATGCCGCGGTAGTACTGAATATGAATCTGCAAGGAATCTGTGAGCCGAATAGTTAGCAGGGTCTGTGCTTACTGATTTCCAACCCTCCACCAGTGCCAGCTGCCCAAATCCCAGGTCTCCATAAATGCGAGCCAGGGCGGCACTCCGTGCTGCGAGATCCTCATCCAGGAGCAGGCGTGAGCGGTAAACGGCTCGGTTGTCGTTCAATTCAATGGATTTCTGAAGGCCATGGAGTGCCTCTACAGGACGATTCACGCTCTGCTTGCGGATGGCGTCATAAAAATACGGTGTGGGGTCATTGGGGTCCAGCTCTTTAGCAACCGCATACTGCCGGGCGGCCAAGTCGTTCTTTTTTTCCTCGTAGAACGCCTTGCCAAGGTAGCTGCGGATAAGAGCATTGCCTGGAGCAAGGCCGGCGGCGATTTCGATTTGGGCCCGGCCTGCTTTTAAATCACCCCCTCTGATCAGGGCCAAACCCAATCCTAGCCTTGGCAAAGGATCAGCCTGATCGAGCGTGATGGCTTTGTGGAAAACCTCCTTGGCTTTTTTAATTTTAATCTGAGAAATATAGGCATATCCCAAAACGGTCTGGGTGCGGCTGATATCCGGAGACAGGGCGGCCGCTTTTTTGGCGGCCGATAAGGCTTTGTCAAGATAGCCGGTGGCCAGCCACAATTCAGAGAGTCGCGCCCATACGAATGCATTTTCAGGGTTGTCAGCCGCAGCCGATTGCATGGTACCCCGGGCATCCTCAACGTTGAAAAACGCCTGCTGAACGTATGCTCGTGCAAGTTTAGCAGGAGACGATTTTGGGTTGCTCGCGACGGCTTTTTCGGCCAGCGCCCTTGCGTCTTTCTTCCGGTGTAACGTAAGGGCGATAATGGCATTGAGCGCCAGTGCATCGCTATTGCCCGGATCTTCATTTAACATGCGGGTTAAAAGATCCTGTGCTTCCGTTACCTGTCCGGTTTGAAGCAATTGGCTCGCGGAAAACAAGCCTTTTTGGGTGCCGGGCCCTTCCGTAATTCCGATCGAGGGATAGTACAGTGACCAGTTGACGGCATCCCTGGGTCGCGCGATCGTTATCATAGAAGGCGCCTGATCTTTGGTCGTGATAGCGGTTTGCCCGCCGGCAAGCAGAAGTTCGCCACTATCGTTAAACGTTCTCACCCTGCCCCGGAACACACTGAAATAGGTCCGGGATTCTTCCACGCGAACAAAAAACTCGGTTGCTTCAACGGCGCAATTGACAAAGGGCGTTGCCACCTTGAGACTTCGGGGAACCCGGCTGAAAAAGTGAACGGCGCCTTTGATCAGCCGGAGCAGCAGGGACCTGGACTTTTCTTCCGCTTTCACGGTGATGGTCGTATTTTCATCCAGCCGGATAACCGATTCATTCCGAAGAACCAGGGCAGCCCGGCTTTTTTCCAGGATCCGGATCATATCGCCCGGACAGAAGCGATCTTCAAGCTTGATATTTTCCCATGTCGAAACACCGACCCGTTGCACCTGTACATTACCTTGAACGGATACGGCTCTGGCCACCCATTGCTCACAATCGGTGGCCGCGGCGGGTTTCGATCCCATCAGGACGACCAGTAAACAGCCCGAAAAGATAAAACTTGAGATCCATTTTGTGTGATCCAATTGGAACCCCCTTCCTGCGGTTGATTGAACCCGGAGAAGCGTGAACCATGCGTGTTCACCTATTTTTTTGCAGCAATAACGACGCCATTCCAGCTTGTGTCCGGCGGCGTCTCCCGCAGATTGTGGCACATGCTCGAATATAACAATGTCGGACCGTCATCGGGGAATCGGTTTAAAATAAGTTCAAAGGCTTGAAGCGCTTTTTCCCATGAGCGATCCAGATAGGCGTTTAATCCATCGGCAAACATCCGGACTAAATCTTTCTGCCGGTCGGTGGCGTTTTCGAAACGATCAAGCAGTTCGAAAACTTCCACCGACTTTGATTTGCCGCTGAGGAGAAAGGTGCCCACCCTTCGTGTCAAAAACCCGTCCACTTCCTTGAGGGCATCAGCGGAAACCAGTGTGCGGGTCCGTAAATGCTTGTTGAGATTTTCGATTCGCGAGACCGTGTTCACGGCATCACCGGTTACCTTATATTCATAGTGGTTCCCGGCACCGACGTTTCCGAGATGAACATGGCCATAATGAATACCGATTCGTGTGGGAAGATGCACCGGTAGCTCGCTGTTTTTCCAGAATCCCGACAGGGCGGCACAAATCTGCACGGCTGATTCACAGGCACG
Organism: Desulfobacterales bacterium; assembly: GCA_029938515.1. Classification (GTDB taxonomy): domain Bacteria; phylum Desulfobacterota; class Desulfobacteria; order Desulfobacterales; family QNYZ01; genus QNYZ01. The sequence goes on from JAOZUU010000052.1 coordinate 5,323, forward strand.
ATAGCGGGACGAAATTTCGGGCTCCTTGGTGGCCCAAAGGGCCATCATGGAATCGCCGGTCAGGTCCGATATGATCCCCCCATTTTCCTGGACCGGCTCAAAAAGCGTTTCGAAATATTTATGCATCAGCCGATTGAGGGATTTCGGATCGGTTGTTTCTGAAAACGAAGTGTATTTTTCCAAATCCGTGCATAAAATAGCGCCATGCACCATTTGACCGCCGCCGGTTACCTTCCCCTTTTCAATTGCAATCCGGTCGACAATCTCCGGTGGCAAATAAAATTTAAAAGCATCCCGAATGGCTTTTCGTTCTTTGTTGACATCGGTATATCGAATTAATATTCCGACAACGAACGCCAACGGTGCTTGAAAAAATATAACCGTAAAAACCGGCAGCCAGATGCCGCCTGACTTAAAATAAAATCTTGAAACCAGAAGGTAGAAGAAACAGAAGGTGACCGCACCGGCGGCGGCGGCGATATTTGACGAAAAGCTGCAAATCAGCACAAGCAGACAACCACACAGAATCAATACTCCGATCTGAAAATACGACGATAAAGGACGAACCGGTTTGTTTTCTAAAATGTTTGCAAAGGCCGTTGCGGCAATTTCTACGCCGTTTAAGTCCACGCCATCGGGTTGTGAATAAACAGTATAAAACCCGTCTGTTTTGAGCGGAGCCTGTCGCTCCGACAATCCAATAAATACGGCCTTACCCTTAAATTCCGATAAATCAGAAACCACCCAGCGATTTTCTTTGCGAGAGATCAACTGGTGATAGGAAATGGTATGAATCGTTCCCGGGGGGCCATAGTAATTGAGAAAATGGCTGTCCGGAGCAGCATACATTCGGATCAGTCGATCCAGAAGCGGCACTCCCTGTTTTTCAGATGCCCCGGCGGAAGCCGGTATTTTTTCGATCAGGGCATCGGCCAGGCCTGGATCGGCCTCGAACTTGTCCCGGATTATTCGGACAACCCGCTCAACTCCTCCGGATGCCAACAGCAATTGATCATTTAGCGGCAATTCATCAATGCAAAGGCCAGTTTGTCGGAGCAGTTCAACCAGTTGGCCATAGGCCTCTCGTGCAAAAATCTGAAAGGTAACGATGGGAAGCGACGGGGTGTTGCCCGCATCGGAAATAAACGCCCAATAACGACTTACTTTCACCGGTACCTTGGGAATTGGAAACGGTGCCGAGGCGGCGGACACATCTTTGAGCCGATTGATGGGCTGAACCCGTTTTCTGATCTCAAGCTGTCCGGTCGATTGCCCGGAATCCGAATGGACTGGAATTTTCTCTCTTCTCATCAGCTCGACCAGGACAACATTACCGGCTGTTTTTATCGACTCGGCCAGGGCCCGGTCATGGCTTTCGTCTCGTTTTTCCTTGAAAATAATATCAAATGCAATAACCTTCGCTCCGACCCCGGCAAGGTGTTTGAGGAATTCGGCATGGAGAGAGCGGGGCCATTGTTCGGATTTAGGTGAAAGCTTCAGCTGACGGGCGGATTCCTGATCGATCGCTATGATTGCCACCTCCGATGGCGGTATTCGGGTGCCCCGGAGTTTAAAGAGAATACTCAAACCCATATTTTCTTCAAGGTACCGTCCTGCCGGGGACAAACAGAGGATCGTTCCCGATATAATTATTCCTGATCCCAGAAGCAGGGTTTTGAAAAGCCTGGACATGGCAAATCATCCGCATCAAAAACAAAAACAGCGGATTTCCATGAAATCCGCTGCATTGATAGACTAAAACATGATTAACTCCCAACGGTGTTTATCTATATCTGTAGGAGTGATTCAATCCAATTTTCGATGTAAAAGTAAAAGGTTTAAGTCCGTCTTGAATAAAAATATCATTGAAAGGAAGTAAGTCTCGATACTAAGAATATGGCAAATCCGGTTTAGGGTGTCAAGTACTATTTAGTATTAATTTCAATTTGTTTTGATTCCAAGAGATTCGCTTTTGAAAGGTCTTGTTACGGAATACCGGATTCATCCGGCCGGACCCTGATGTTACAATTTGTTACAACTTGTTACGCGGGAGAAAAGCATCGGGTGACATTCTGCCTTATAGTCTGGTTCAGGATGAGAAAAATCAGTATTAGATGACCTATAGGCTTTCAGATAATATTTTTGGCAAGGCCAGAGGGAGCCCCCCTGAGTAAGTCGTACCATTCGTACGTCGTCGAAGGGGGGCGACCGATAACGCAGTGCAAAAACTTTATCTGGAAGACTATAAAACCAAAAAGGAGGCAGACATGAAAAAGAAAAGTTTAATCAAAGGTGCAATTGTGGCCGGCGTGGGGGGGCTGGTGGTTATCGCCTTGATGGCCGGAGTCTTCGTGGGATGTGGACATCGTGCCTATCATTCCGGGTCTCAAGATCCGGGGATGCATGTCGAATGGCTCAGTGGAAAGATCGCCGATCGGCTGGAACTGACAGCGGACCAGAAAACAAAATTAGAGGGAATCGTTGCGGATTTACACGAAAAGCGTCAGGAGGGTCGGACATGGCGTCAATCCATGCGGCAGGATGTAATAAATCTCGTTCGCCAGGAACAGATCGAGCAGAAGGACATCGACCGGCTGGTTGACATGCATCGGCAGCACATGGACCAGATGATTACTTTTTTAGGTGACCGGGTCATTCAGTTTCATGCTCTTTTGACTCCGGAACAGCGCGAAAAGCTGGCTGGTGAAATCGAAAAACACGAACCGGGTCACTGGCGCAAGTGCCGGTTTAAGAAATGGTAACATTTGACAAATACTTGAAAGACATGAAAATAATAGCTGAATCAGTCCTGTTGTCCAACCCGGATAAACCGGAAAGAATAGCCACAAAGGCACCAAGGCACAAAAAACAAATGTTTATTTTAATAAAACTTTGTGACTTTGTGTCTTAGTGGCGGAAATATTTTATTAGATGAATCCTTTGAAACACGATGTGATTTGAACAAATAGGTACTAATCGCCTAAAGCGAGGCACGAATGGCCGAAACGCTTCTGATCATCGATGATGATGAAAAGCTGAACCGCCTGCTAAAAAAGTTCATGGCCGATTTCGGTTTCACGGTACACGCGGCGACCCATCCAGTCGACGGTCTTAAAAAGATCCGGCGGTTTTCGCCGGATCTGGTCATTTTGGATGTGATGTTGCCGGACATCAACGGATTTGAGGTTTGCAAGAAAATTCGCCAGTTCAGTACGGTCCCCATCGTTATGCTGACCGCCCGGGGAGAGTTGATGGACAAGGTGGTGGGGCTTGAGCTGGGCGCCGATGATTATCTGCCCAAACCCTTTGAACCCAGGGAGCTGGTGGCCCGGATCCAGTCGGTGCTTCGCCGGACGCAAAATATCGGTAAAAGCCAGGTCCAGACTTATGGTCGGCTGACCGTGGATTTCGCCGGACGCAAAATCCAACTGGATGGTGAACCGGTAATCCTGACCACCAATGAATTCACCGCCCTGGCCCTTCTGATAAAAAACGCCGGCCGGGTGATGGATCGGGACGAAATTCTGCAGACCCTGCGGGGAATGGACAGCGACGCCTTCAATCGATCGGTGGATATCACCATGAGCCGTCTGCGCCAAAAACTGAAAGACGATCCCAAAGATCCGGTGTTTATCAAAACGATTTGGGGTGCGGGATACGTTTTTGTGGGTTAGCCGGTTTGCCCAATCACCGGTTCAGGCGTGTTGTTTCTATCATTTTGTCTTCCTTTTAAATCAACCAGTTCATGCTTTTTAACCTTGAACCCTGAACGATGAACCTCTTAACCTAGATACCATGCGTCGAAAACCGTTCAAACGTATCTTCCACTCTGTTTTCACCAGACTGCTGGTGGCCATCATCATTGCCGGTATCGCGATTACCATTGTGGTTATCGGCGGATTTATGACGCTTAGGAAACATTCCCTCGAATCCATTGACCGTAACCTGGCCTTGTATATCGATTATCTGATCACCGAATTGGGCGATCCGCCGGATCCCGAGAGAGCCGAGAGAATCGCCCGGCGAACCGGGATGATCATCCAGTTTAAAAGTGGCCGGCAGCAATGGGAAACCGCCGAAATACCGGCGACGTTACGGATGGAACGCGCCCGAATTTTTTCCCGGCACCCAGGCAGGGAGATCGGTTTTTACAGGGGACACCATTTTATACGGATTCATCAGGGAAGTGTCCATTTGACATTTATTCTTCCCTGGGCCATCGAAGACAATAAAGTGATCAGTCGATTTTTCGCGGTGATGGCGGCGCTTCTGGTGGCAATTTTAACCGGCGCCTATTTTTATATCCGCCGGGTACTCAAGCCGATTCGTCACCTGAAAGTCGGAGTCGAAAAGGTTGGCGCCGGAAACCTGGGCCACCGGGTACCATTGGGCCGGGACGACGAGTTCCGGGATCTCGCTTCGGCTTTTAACCGGATGACGGAACGACTGGAGGCGCTGTTAAAGATAAAGGAACAACTCCTTTTGGATGTGAGCCATGAGCTCAGATCGCCCTTAACCCGTTTGAAAGTCGGGCTGGAATTTTTACCCCAAGGTGAAACCCGGGCATCTCTTGCGGAAGATATCCATGAGATGGAACGAATGATCACCGAGATCCTGGAAGCGGCCAAAATTCGAAAGTCGGCGGCGTCATTGAATCTTGCCCGGACGAAACCGGCCGATCTGATCCGAATCGTTTTGCCGGATTTTGAAAACCGTCCGCCCGGTGTGATTATAAAAAACCTGTTGGAAGACGAGCTGATGCTCGATGCGGAAAAAATCGAGACCGTATTGCGGAATATTTTAGATAATGCGTTGAAATATTCCGCTCCTGGTGGCACGCCGGTGGCAGTCTTCATGGAGATGAAAAACCGATATCTTACGATCATCATCGAGGATGAAGGCATCGGCATCCCTGAAGACGCCCTTCCTTACGTGTTCGAACCTTTTTACCGCGCGAATAATTCCCGCACCCGCGAGACCGGTGGTTACGGCCTGGGGTTGAGTCTCTGCAAAACGATCATGACGGTCCACAACGCAGAGATCGATATTTTCAGCAAGGCGGGTGAAGGAACCCGGGTGGTACTGAGTTTTCCCTTAGGATCTGAAACTTCATGAGTTCAGCATACAGGGAAACGTCAAGGTCAGATTGAATCCAGTTAAACACCCCCTCCTATCAACCCCCTGCAATAAGGTGTGGAAA
>JAOZUU010000502.1 GCA_029938515.1 Desulfobacterales bacterium
CGAAGATTGAATGTGCACCACCTGTGCATCCATTCGCACAAAAATGTAATCAAAAGGGCCATGCAGTCCGTGTGAGTCTGTGGTTAATTAAAATTTCTCATAAGTGGATTTGGCATCACCATGTTCATAAGCAGTATATAGATTGACTTGTCCCTCAACAACATTACCTTGGACAAGGAGGACAAACATATATGCCTTTAAACTTCGAACCGATCGTTCTTCAAAGACAAACCGAATACACAACATATTTTGAGCAATGCCCTCAGAAAGCATCCGATTACAGCTTTGCCAACCTGTGGGGATGGGCTCAGGCGTATGGTCTTCTTTGGGCATGGACCGATGAGCTCGTATGGATTAAACAAACCATTCCCCAGGATTATTATTGGGCGCCGGTGGGTCCCTGGGAAAATATCGACTGGGATGTGAGCTTTAACCATTTTCTTAACCGTTCCGAGCATACAACGATTATCCGTGTCCCTGAACAGTTAATCGAATGCTGGAAAAAAGTTTTAAAAGAGAAAACCACAGTTAAAGAGACAAGGGGCGCATGGGATTACTTGTACGCTGTGCCTGAACTGATTGAATTGAAGGGAAACCGATTTCATAAAAAAAAGAATTTACTCAATCAATTTAAAAATAAATACGAATACCATTACCTTCCCTTCGAGTCAGCGCTGGTCGATTCAGCCCTTGACATGCAAAACGACTGGTGTACCTGGCGGGATTGCGAATCCTCGGAAATGCTTTCAGCCGAAAACCGGGCCATATCCAGAATTCTTGGGAGCTGGGAAAAACTGGAACAGTTGATGGGGGGCGCTATTTTTGTCAAGGATGAGATGGTTGCTTATACGATCGGCGAAAGGTTGGACGAGCAAGCCCTGGTTATCCATTTCGAAAAAGGAAACCCGGTCTTTAAAGGCGTGTACCAAGCCATCAACCAGGTGTTTCTTGAAAAGGCAGGCAAAAAATACCAAATTGTCAACCGGGAACAGGATCTGGATGACCCGGGCCTTCGCAAAGCAAAATTATCCTATCATCCTGTGAGTTATATTAAAAAATTTCAGGTTACCCTCGTATGAGTTTTAGTAACCGCCTAAAGAAATTTTAACCTGTAGGAGCGAGCTCTGCTCGCGATTTCTATAACCTTGACAATATTTTTCGCGAGCAAAGCTCGCTCCTACAAGTCATTATCGAAAATTTTATTTAATGATATTGTTTAAATAATATAAATTAAGACATTGTAATTATAACAATTTTCGTCACTGGTTCGGACAGGGGAGTATTAACATGAAACACATGGGTGAGATGCTGTTGACCCAACCATCGTTCGAGGAAATCGTCATGGGAAATACCGCCGTGGTTCGGGCCATGGTGGAAGCCGGGACCCGGGTGGTGACCTCCTATCCCGGTTCCCCCACTCCTGAAATCGCAACGGCCATCTTATCGATCCCGAAACAGGAAAGGCCGTTTTACTTCGAATTTTCGGTCAACGAAAAGGTCGCCACCGAAGTGGCTTACGGGGCCGCCGTGAACGGCCACCTGTCCACCGTTTTTTTTAAAAGCGTGGGTCTGAATGTCGCTTCGGACACTTTTGTGCAACTGAGTTTAGTCAATATCATCGGCGGCATGGTAATTGTGCTGTGAGACGATCCGGGGGCCAATTCCTCGCAAAATGAACAGGACAACCGGCATTACGCCCGCATGACCTACACACCGGTTTTCGAGCCGGCTAGTCCGACGGAAGTCTATCATTTTTACAAAGCGGCGGCTAAACTGTCGCAAGAGAATCATATGCCGGTCATTCTGCGACTGACGACCCATGTCTGCCACGCCAAGGAGAAAGTGACGTTTCAATCCTGGAAACCGGAGGATTACGATACGACGCCGCGTTTTGATCCTGAAAACGGTCCTTACATACCGCTGGCGGCCGACGTTTTTCCAAAGAAACGAAAGGCGTTGAGTAACCTTAAAGAAGCCGAAATGGTTGCCAACCAACCCGAGCTGAACCAGTGGATCGATAACGGCAATAAAAGCCAAGGGATCATTACGGCGGGGCTTCCGTTCCTATCGTTGATGGACGTCCTTGAAAACACAATTGACAAATCTTCCGGAACAATGGCGGACAGGCCCTCCAGAATGACGGCGGGCAAGCCCGATATTTTAAAACTCGGGATCGTTTATCCCATTGCCAGGGACCTGATTGAGAAATTTCTTAAAAGCCATCAGGAAGTTAAAATCCTGGAAGAGCTGGATGATGAATTCGAAAAAGAGATCAAGGTCATCGCCTTTGATAAAAAAATACCGGTCCGGATCATCGGGAAAATGGACATGGATGACTGGTTGGGGGAATATACCCCGGACAAAGTCTACGAGGTCCTTCAAAAAGCCTGGCCGAATATGCTTCCGCCTATAACCAAAACCGGCTCCATAGAATCGGAAGCACCTGCCCGCCCCCCCCAGATGTGCCCCGGGTGCGGGCATCGCAGCGCCTTTCATGCCATCAAACAGGCGCTGGATGACAACGATATATCGGTGGCGGATATCGGCTGTCATACCCTCGGCTATCTCCCGCCCTATGAATTGGGACAACTGCTCATGTGCATGGGCGCATCCACCGGCATCGGTTCGGGATTGTCGTTATTTAACGAAACCCGGAAAGTCGTTGTTTTCATGGGAGACTCCACCTTTTTCCATGCGGGTTTACCGGGGATAATCAACGCAATCTTCAATCAACACAATATCACCATGATCCTGATGGAGAACGGTACCACCGCCATGACCGGGCATCAGGATCTCCCCGCTTCAGGCAAAAATGTCAATCGGGAAACCGATGTCATACCGGTTCGAAATGTACTGGAAGGGCTTGGCGTTAAAAACATTTACGAAATCGATACCTACCGGCAGTCCAAACTGACTGACCTGGTGAAACAGGCCATGGC
>JAOZUU010000503.1 GCA_029938515.1 Desulfobacterales bacterium
ACCGCTCCCACCATCGGATTGGGAGAAGTGGTTCCCCGCCCTTTTTCAGCCAGTTCAAGGGCCAGGTTCATATAATCTTCATCCATGTCCTTTATCACGTCGGGCGGCCCTAATTTTCCCGACTCAACAGGCTTTTTAGCTCCTCCACAAAATCATTTACATCTTTAAATTCCCGATAGACCGACGCAAAGCGCACGTAGGCCACATCATCGAGCCCATGGAGTTTGACCATGATCCTTTCACCGATATCATGGGACGGGATCTCCTTTTTTCCCATTTCCCTTAAATCGCCTTCCAGCTCATCCAGAAATTCTTCGATGGTTTCCATGCTGATATCACGTTTTTCGCAGGCTCGTTTGATACCGGCACCAACCTTGTCCCGGTTGTAGGCTTCCCGCCTTCCATCCTTTTTAACAATCATAATAGGAATTTTTTCTACATTTTCATAAGTGGTAAATCGTCGTGTACAGGCCAGGCACTCCCTGCGCCGACGAATGACAAGGCCCTCCTTGCTCAGCCGGGAATCAATGACCTTGTTGTCAATTTCACCGCAAAACGGGCACTTCATGGGCTACCTCCTGTCATTCTGACGAATGCGGGACGCCATCGGTTATTTTGCCGGGTCAAAGGCATCCGCATAGATTGGAAACGCCTCGCATAACTCACTGACGCGTTGCCTGGTACGAAAAATCACTTTATCATCATTGGGTGCTTTGAGTATCTCTAAAATCATACCGGCGATGGTGGCCATCTCTTCCGAACCCATCTTCCGGGACGTGACGGTCGGTGTGCCGATCCGAATCCCGCTGGTCACGGCAGGTCCCAGGGTATCAAACGGTATGCTGTTTTTATTGACGGTAATTCCGGCCCGTTCCAATGCAATATCCGCCTGTTTACCGGTAACGTTTAAGCTGCACAGGTCCGCCAGCATCATGTGGTTGTCCGTACCGCCACTTACGATATTGACGCCTCCCTGACGTAAACAATCAGCCAGGATTTTGGCATTGGCCACCACCTGGTGTTGATACATTTTAAATTCTTCTGTCGCGGCCTCCTTAAATGCCACCGCTTTGGCGGCGATCACATGCATCAGCGGTCCGCCCTGGATGCCCGGAAAAATCTCTTTATTAATTTCCTTTCCAAACTGCGATGACAGGATGACCCCCCCTCGGGGGCCTCTCAGGGTTTTATGGGTGGTTGAAGTGACCACGTCGGCATGGGGAAAAGGAGACGGATGCTCTCCGGCAGCCACCAGCCCGGCGATGTGCGCCATGTCCACCAGGAGAAGGGCTTCCACGGACTTGGCGATCCGGCCAAACGTTTTAAAATCGATGATCCGGGAATAGGCACTGGCACCGCATACAATCATTTTCGGCCGGTGTCGCTCGGCCAGCGCGGCCACGCTTTCATAATCGATCAGGCCCGTCTCTTTATCCACGCCATAATGAACAAACCGGTACAGTTGGCCTGAAAAGCTGACTGGACTGCCATGGGTCAAATGGCCACCATCGGCCAGATCCATGGCCAAAACCGTATCGCCGGGGGAGAGCAGGGCAAAATAAGCGGCCATGTTGGCCTGGGAGCCCGAATGGGGCTGGACATTGGCATATGCGGCGCCAAAAAGACGTTTGGCCCGTTCAATGGCCAGGGTTTCAAGCGAATCGACATACTGGCAACCGCCATAATACCTTCGATCCGGATACCCTTCGGCGTACTTGTTGGTTAAAATGCTTCCCTGGGCCGCCATCACGGCCGGACTGGCAATATTTTCCGATGCAATTAATTCAATGGTATTTTTCTGGCGATCAAATTCCTTTCGAATCGCCTCGGCGGCTTCTTTATCGATATGATCGATATGATCGATAAATGGAAATTTCATTTTTTCCTTCCTGAATACGCGAATTTTGCATCGTCTCTACCTACCGTATTTATCGGTAAAATGTCCATATCTAATTGAGACGTCACTTGATCTTCTCCAGTGATCATGTCGGTCAGTATCCGAAGGAAAACGACAAGCTGTCAGCTGCTTTGACTTTCCCGGATCAGGGGATCCGGTCAAACAGGTCAATCCGTAATTGATGGCGCCCCCCCTCAAAAGGGGTTTCGAGAAAGACACGCACGATTTCCCGGGCCAGATCAATCCCGATGACCCGCCCCCCCATCACCAGGATATTGGCATCGTTATGTCGACGGCTCATGGCCGCGGCAAAAAGACCGTTGCACAGGGCGGCCCGAACACCGGGATATCGATTTGCCACCATGGACATCCCTAAACCCGTACCACACATCAAGATGCCTTTTGTGAACTCACCCTCAGAAATACGGCCGGCAACCTTGCCGCCGTATTCAGGATAATGGACCGATTGATTTCCGCTGGCGCCGACATCCTCCACGGTATGACCCGTCTGCAGTAAATACGCCTTGATGTTCTCTTTCAGGTCGTACGCCGCATGATCAGATCCAATGATAATCGATTTTTCAGCACCCATAGTTTAACCTCATGGCTGAAGCAAAAATATTATTAAAAGTCTTAAAGGTCTCTCACGATCAGGTTGTATTGTAAGCCCCCAAAACCAAAGTGGCATTGGTACCGCCAAACCCGAAGGAATTGGTCATGGCCAGGTTAACTCTGGCCGGGCGGGCGACATTGGGTACGTAATCCAAATCAAATTCTTCGTCCGGATGATCGCAATTCATGGTGGGCGGAATGATGCCCCGTTTGATGGTCAGAGCCGAAAACACCGTTTCGATCCCACCGGCACCACCGAGCAGATGACCGGTCATGGATTTGGTCGAGCTGATGGGAACTTTTTTTGCGTACTCTTTAAATACGGTTTTCATCGCCCGGGTTTCATATAAATCGTTTAAAGGTGTCGATGTGCCGTGGGCATTGATATAATCGAT
>JAOZUU010000504.1 GCA_029938515.1 Desulfobacterales bacterium
ATCGCATGCTCTTCTGAAACCAGCATCAACTGCCTGCGTCCGGTCGGACTGGTTGCGCAGGCAACCAACGTGAAAACCAGTGTGAATAGAATAATCAGCTGGCGTGGTTTCATCATCTTAATTCCAATATCTTCCCTATTTTTATCCGATCTCTTTTAGAAATGCCTGTGTTGGGATAGCATTCCCCAATTCCGCTTTTTAGAAAAAAAGTGTAATGCACATTGTAATGCGAATCAATCTATTTTATTTTATCAAAGGGTTTGTTTTCACTTTTCTCGTCGACATATTTTACCCGGCCAGTTACCGTATCAACGATCATCGCACCCACAAACTGTCCTCGGGTCCAGGAGGATATCTGATAACGGCCGCATTGGGTACCATTGGTTGCCCCCGTTAAAAACATTGCGGCAATTATAAAAAGAACTCCCAACAGAAAAAAAAGGCTCCGTTCGGTCCAGCGCTTTTTACCCATCATCCTTTCCTCCTTTATAAATTTGAAGGTCTCATTATTGATAAACTCTTAAAAAATAACGCTGATGGCTAAGTAGAAAGTTCCATATACAAGGCGTAGTGTTTTTTAAGGGGCGAGGCTATACATATGGTATGCCGAGCGTCTGAAAAAACACTGCAACGCCGTAGATGGGACTTTTTACGACGCCATCATTATTTAATTTCACAGAATATATCACTATGATATGATAACACGTCAATCGTATTTGACAAGGTGACAAGAGGCGGGGGTTGATTGTATCTATCCCGTGATACCCAACATATGTTACTTATCGTATGTCGCATGCCGTGGGATTGAAGCAAAGGATCAAATTACAATGAATGATTTCGGACAGATACTTCACGTAAACCTGGCGGATAAAAAGTGCGTTCTGGAGCCGGTATTCCAGGATGTCGTTGATTCATTTATCGGCGGCCGCGGCTTTAATGTGTGGTATCTGTTTAACCATCTGCCGGTTAATACCGACCCGCTGTCGCCTGAAAATATCCTGATACTATCTTGCGGTGTATTGACCGGATCTTCTGCTCCCACCGCCTCCAGGCTGCATCTTAATGCCCTGTCGCCCCTTACCGGAATTTTGGGAAGTTCCAATGTGGGCGGTTATGCCGGAGCATGGCTGAGGTCATGCGGCATTCAAAGTATCGTAATTAAATCAAAGGCATCTCATCCGGTATATCTTTACATTACCGAAAACGATATTGAAATAATGGATGCGCGGTTCCTCTGGGGCCTGGACACTTTGGAAACCCAGATAGAAATCAAAAAACAGCTTGAAAATACCAGGGTCAAAATTCTCGCCATCGGACCGGGGGGCGAAAACGGTGCCCGGTTTGCCTGCATCATGGCCGATAAGGACCACGCTGCGGGTCGTACCGGCATGGGCGCGGTGATGGGTGCCAAAAATCTGAAGGCGGTCGTCATCGCCAGGGGGAGTCAAAAACCCTTTCCAGCTGATTCTCCGGCTGCCAGAGATGCCGTTAAAAAATATGTGTTAAAAATAAAAAATTCCGCCAATTACAAGATGTTTTCCGAATACGGCGGCGCCGGATATGTAAAATGGGCCCATGAAATGGGTATTATGGGCGCTAAAAACTACCGGCAAACCCGATTTGCGCACATCGACCAAGTGGATGGCAAACGATTAAAAAAGAACGTCGTCCGATCCAGCGGATGTTTTCGCTGCCCGGTGCAATGTAAAGCCGACCTCGAGTTTAGAAATGGCGAATCCGGGGGATGGAAGGCGACTCGTCCCGAATTTGAACCGATGATCAATCTGGGCGCCAGGTGTGGCGTCAGTGATCTGGAAACCATTGTCCGGTTGGATAATCTATGTTCCCGGCTGGGTCTTGACTCGACTTCGACGGCCTCGGCCATCGCCTTTGCCATGGATCTGTATGAACGGGGCATCCTGACCCCGAAAAATGTCGGCCAACTCGATCTGTCCTGGGGGAACGGTGAGGCCATGGAAATACTGATTCGCCAAATGGCCGCAGGCATCGGTTTCGGTAAAATTTTGGCTCAAGGCGTTCGGCGGGCGGCAGCAATTATCGGAAACGGTGCCGACAATTATGCGGCGCATACAAAAGGACTTGAACTGACCGCCTATCATCCGGGCGCCATTCTCGGAACGGCGTTGGGATATGCCATATCGAGCCGGGGCGGTGATTACAATAATGTCTATGCCTGTATCGAATATGGATGGTCGCAAGATAAGGCGACCAAAGAGTTTGGGACGCCCGAAGCCGTGGATATTCAGAAAGCAGGGGGAAAAGGACGCTTGGTGAGACTGTCTGTACTGGTCAACATCATCCTCGATTGTCTGGGTCTGTGCAAGGTGCCGGCCCTTTCCCTGCTGGGTGCCTTCGACCTGAAATACGAGGCCAAACTGACAACCACCTTGACTCAGCGGCAGATAAGCGCACAAGATCTGTTTAGAGCCGGCGAGCGGATCGCAGCTCTTGAACGCCTGTTTAACCTGCGTCATTCACCGGCAAATAGTGTCGATCGGCTCCCGTCGATGTTTTTTAAAGACAAGAATCAGCCGTTGACCAGGGAAAGCCTGTCGCGGATGATTGGCGAGTTTTACGAGGCCATGGGATGGGATGAAGCCGGACATCCTACCGTTGAGAAACTGAATGAACTGGGCATCAATCTTTAATCAACGCGGCGAAGCCGTATCCAAATTGAAGATTCGCGATTGAAGATTGAAGATTTTTGGATTTAAATCGGTTACTACGGAGGTCAAAAATGATCCAGAGTGATTCTACTGAAAAACGTTCCGTCAGCATGCGAATCTTAACCGACGACCAAATCTGGGAAATCCGGCAAGCCGCATTTGAAATCATTGAAAAGGTCGGCTTTAAATGTCTGCACGCCGATGCCCGCAAGA
>JAOZUU010000053.1 GCA_029938515.1 Desulfobacterales bacterium
TTAAATCCTCGGAAAGGCTTTTGGTTAGAAAAACATCCCCCGGGACGGTTTGAATGTTTTTCCGAATGGCATCCGCTTCGATGCGTTGATTACCGTCAATTTCCACCCGGACAACTTTCTCCCGCTTGAAAATGTTAAACGCCAAGTCTCTCGAAAGTTCCGTCACCGTCACCGGAACCGTTTCAATACCCTTATTGGCAACATAGTACGATCTGGCCGGTTCGTCCGCAGCGGTCTCGATCAATTTCGCGTCGATACTGTATTGTTCATCGATCCAGGTCAGACTTCCCCACACCACAAAGTCGCCCCCCGCCTCGCGTCCGACCTGGCGAATCCTGTCGGGAGTGAATTCCCTGCCGGCCTCCAACTTCACTGGCAACTTCCCGCTAGTTACGATCGTGGCCCCTTCTGCCTTGAGATTTTTCTCAATTGCCTTCTTAATCTCATCTTTCAGGTAGGCCATTTCATCACCAGCATAGACCCGAAAGGGGAGCACTATCACTTTTTCACCCTGTTGCGACTGGGCCGCCACACCGGTTGCCAACATCACAAGATACACTGTTAAGATCAAGTATTTCCGCATAACCCGCTTAATCCGTATCCACCAGTCGCCCCTCGCTGATTGTCACCCGACGGGACATGTATGAGGCCAGCGCCATATTGTGGGTTATCACCACCAGCGTCATGCCGTATTCCTGATTTAGCGCCATCAACAGTTCGTGAACCTGTTCGGCATTTTTCCTGTCCAGATTTCCCGTGGGTTCATCAGCCAGCAGCACCAAGGGGTTTAGCACCAGAGCCCGCGCCAGGGCCACCCGTTGCTGCTCCCCGCCCGAAAGCTTGGTAACCGCATGATGGAGACGGTCTTTCAGACCGACCCGCACGAGGATTTCCTCGGCCATCCGATAGGCCTTTAATCGAATGATGCCCTGGATATACGCCGGCATCATGGCGTTTTCGATGGCACTGAATTCGGGCAGCAGGTGATGGAACTGAAATACAAAGCCGATGGATTCATTCCGAAAAGCCGCCAGGCGGATATGATCCAGCGCAAAAACGTCCTGTCCGTTAAACAGTATCTTGCCTCTATCGGGACGATCGAGAGTCCCGAGAATATGCAGCAAGGTCGACTTGCCGATACCCGACGGCCCGACCACAGCCGCAGTTTCGCCTGCTGCCATTTCAAAATCGACATTTTTCAGAATCTTGATCTCGGCTCCGCTGTTTCGAAAACTTTTATCCAGTCCTTCCACCTGGATCAGCGGGGTTTCGCGCTCATGGATATGCGGACTATCCATAGCGGATCGCATCCACAGGATCGAGCTTGGCAGCCTGACCGGCCGGATACAGGGTCGCCAAGAAACAAATGAAGATCGTAGCCGCGGCGATCATCACGACATCCAGCATTTCGAGTCGAACCGGGAGGGTCGTAATGTAATAAACATCTCCAGGCAACTCGATGAATTTGTATTTTTCAAGGATCCAGCAAAGAATAAAACCAAAAATTACGCCGAGTGCCGTCCCGAGGACGCCTATCACCAAACCTTTAAACACGAATATCTTTCGCACGCTTTGGTTCGTAGCCCCCATGGCTTTTAAAATAGCCACATCCCGCGTTTTCTCCATTACCATCATGATTAAGCTGCTGGCAATGTTAAAGGCGGCCACCAGCACAATCAGGGCCAGAATGATAAACATGACCGTCTTTTCCAGCTTCAGGGCCGAAAACAGATTTTTATTCATCTGCATCCAGGTCCGGGTCCAATAGGGAAAACCGAGTTCGTCATCAATCTTTGCGGCAATTTTTTTGGCCTGGTAAATATCGTTCAGGCGCACTTCGATTCCGCTGGCGGCATCGGACATTCGCAGCATTTTCTGGGCTTCGGCAAGATGGATAAAGGCCAGGGATCCATCAAATTCGTACATACCGGATTCAAAAAAACCGACCACCCTGAACCGGCGCATGGTGGGCATATGGCCGGCGGGAGACAGCATTCCCCGTGGCGAAATGATAAATATAACGTCGTCGACGATAACACCCAACTGGCGGCCGAGTTCCTTGCCCAGAATAATACCCGGCGGGATAAAAGCGGACCCGGTATCCTGATGTGCCTTTTGAAGTTCGCTTAATATCTCCGGGGTGAGCACACTGACGACGCCTCCGACGGTTTCGGTGTCAATCCCCCGAACCACGGCACCGGAAACACCGGCCGCGGAGCGCAACATGACCTGATCATGAACGATAGGAGTTGCCGCGGCCACACCGGGCAGGGATGTCACCCGGCGGTTAATCTCCCGGTAATCGCTAATCGGTTCTCCATGCCGTCGAACCACCAGGTGGGATTCAATTCCCAGGATGCGGGTCTTTAAATCGGATTCAAAACCGGCCATAACGGCAATGACGACGATCAATGCCATCACGCCCACTGTGACACCGGCGATGGAAAGGATCGTGATCAGCGAGATGAAGGATTGGGTTTGCCTGGCCCTTAGATACCGGGCACCGATAAAATATTCAAAAGCCATGAGCAATTAGCCGGCATCCGGCCGCATATGCGGAAAAAGAATGACCTCGCGAATCGAAGCCGAATCGGTAAACAGCATCGCCACCCGGTCGATGCCGACCCCTTCCCCGGCCGTTGGCGGCATTCCGTATTCCAGAGCTTCGATATATTCATGGTCCATCTGGTGCGCTTCTTCATCACCGGCTTGACGATCGGCCACTTGCTGAAGAAAACGACCTTTCTGGTCTTCAGGATCATTCAGCTCCGAGAATCCGTTGGCGATTTCGTGACCGGCGATGAAAAGCTCGAATCGATCCGTCAATTCCGGGGCATCATCGCATCGCCTGGAAAGCGGAGATACTTCCACCGGATAGCCAGTGATAAAGGTGGGCTGAATCAGTTTCGGCTCCACCAGAACATCGAACAGCTTGGTAATGATCTTTCCCATGCGGCCGGTCTTGGTAATCCGGACATCATTTTCGGCAGCCAGGTCAAGCAAGGCTTTTTTATCATTTAAAAGTGACGCATCCACCCCACCGATGGATTCAAGTGCGGAAGCAAGGGTCAATCGCCGCCATGGCGGTTTAAAATCAATGGTCTGGTCCTGGTAGGAAATCTGCAGGGATCCGACGATTTCCTCGGCCACGGCCACAAACATCTCTTCCGTCAAACGCATAAAATCTTTATAGGTAGCGTAAGCCTGGTAGAATTCCAGCATGGTGAATTCAGGATTGTGACGCGTGGAGATCCCCTCGTTACGAAAATTACGATTGATCTCAAATACCCGTTCAAATCCGCCCACGACCAGCCGTTTCAAATATAGCTCCGGTGCGATCCGCAAAAACAGGTCCATCCCCAGGGCCTGATGATGGGTGACAAACGGACTGGCTTCGGCCCCGCCTGGAATCGGCTGCATCATGGGCGTTTCTACCTCAAGATATTCACGATCAAGCAGAAATCGCCGGATCGTCTGCACAATCCGGTCTCGTTTGATAAAGATATCCCGGGCCGGTGGATTCATGATCAAATCAAGATAGCGTCGACGATAGCGCTTTTCCGGATCCCGGATTCCGTGGAATTTTTCCGGCAACGGACGGATCGCCTTGCAGACCAGTTGAAGCTGTTCGACCAGCAGGGTCCATTCTCCCGTCCGGGTCTGAAAGACCTTGCCCTCAAGACCGGCAAAATCACCCACGTCAAGTTGCCCAAACAGCAAGAATGCCTCTTCCCCGACCTGATCCTTGCGAATATAGGCCTGAAGCTGACCGGTACGATCCCTGAATCGAATAAAAGCCGATTTGCCAAATCGATTGATGGCCATGATTCGGCCAGCCAGAGCAAAGCGCATATCGTTTTCGACCAGTTTTTCAGCATCGGCGGCAATAAGCGCGTTGATTTCTCGAATCGTATGGGTAACGGAAATTTGATTAGGATACGGATTAATCTGCTGAGCCTTCAGCGAAGCCACTTTTTCCCTGCGTACATGTATCTCGTTGCTTGGTTTTTCCATCATCTTGGAATGTCTATTTCCTTTTACAAATCTATCGAATCACCCAAAAAGATGTTCGAGAATATATTAACATATTGTAATTACAAATTAATGACCATAGCCCTGTTTTCTTTTAATTTGGTTAAGCTTTTCAAAATATCTTTTTCATTCATTGGTGTCAAGCAGCAAGATCGATCTAATTTACCTTCCCTCCGATGTTTTTACGCTTGACTTAATTATAATGGCAATATAGCTGTATTGTCGCTTATGCTGTTGGATTGCATGGACAACCTGAATTTGTTATTACGGTTTTCAAAATGAATGAAAGGAGTGTCAATGGATTTTTCATTGCCCAAAGAATTGGTAATGCTTAGAAAAGAAGTGCGTCGGTTTGCCGATAAGAAGATCGCGCCCAATGTCGACCAATGGGATGAGGACCATTATTTCCCTTATGATGAAGTCATCCGACCCATGGGCGACCTGGGTTTTTTCGGCATGGTCATTCCGGAAAAATACGATGGCGATGAGATGGGATGGCTGGCCGCCATGATCGTTACCGAAGAAATCGCCCGGGCCTCCAGTTCCCTGCGGGTAATGATTAACATGCAAACCCTTGGATGTGCGTATACCATATATAAATACGGTGATGAGGCCTTATGCCGGAAGTACATTCCCAAACTGGTCACCGCCGAATATATTGGCGGGTTCGGTATTACCGAACCGGATGCCGGCTCCGATGTCATGGCCATGGATTCAGTGGCCGAAGACAAGGGTGATCACTGGTTGCTCAACGGCTCCAAAACCTGGATTTCCAACGCACCCAGTGCCGATGTGATCATTTACTACGCCTATACGGATAAAGAGAAAGGCTCCAAGGGATTGTCGGCTTTTATCCTGGAGGTTAAAAATTTCAATGGTGTCAAAACATCGATCTTGCAGAAAATGGGCTCCCACTCCTCCCAGACCGGAGAGGTGTTCTTAAGCAACACACGGGTGCCCAAGGAAAATATCCTGGGCCGGCCGGGTGATGGAACCAAAATCGTGTTCGGTTCCCTGAATCAGACCCGCCTGTCGGCCGCGGCCGGGGCCGTCGGGGTTGCCCAGGCCTGTCTGGACGAAACCTTGAAATATTGCAACCAGCGCAAACAATTCGGCAAACCCATCGGCCAGTTTCAAATGAACCAGGATCTCATCGCCCAGATGGCCACTGAAATTGAAGCCTCGCGTCTCCTAGTCTACAAAGCCGCCTGGGCCAAGGATCAGGGTCGGTTAAACAACGGCCTGGATGTGGCCATGGCCAAATACTTTGCCGGGGAAACCGTCACCAAATGCGCCAATTACGCCATGCGCATTTTTGGCGCCTATGGTTACTCAACCGAGTATCCCATCGCCCGGATGTATCGGGATGCGCCCACTTATTCCATGGTCGAGGGATCGACCAATATTTGCAAGTGGATCATCGCCCTGGACCAATTGGGTTACCGTAAGGCCAATCGCTAAATCGAATAAAAAGAAAGGATCATACCATGGATGTGGTTGTACTGGTCAAACAGGTACCGGATACCGAATCACTGATTCAAATTGAAGGAGATGGGGTTTCCATTAAAACCGATGACATCAAATGGGTCATGAACCCGTATGACGAGCTGGCCGTGGAAGCGGCCCTGCAGATCAAGGAGGCCAAAGGCGGCACGGTAACCATTCTTTCCCTGGGACCGGAAAAAACCGTCGAAACCATACGGACCGCTCTGGCCATGGGGGCCGACAAGGGAGTCCACATATTCGATCCGGCGGCCGATGGCAGTGACGCCCTTTCCAAGGGCAAACTTCTGGCAGCCGCCTTAAAAACACTCCCCTTTGATCTGGTAATTGCCGGGATGCGGGCGGTGGATGAAGACAATTATCAGGTAGGTTCGGCCGTGGCCGAATTATTGGATATTCCCCAGATATCTCAAGTAACCAAGGTAGCAGTGGAAGATCAAACAATCAAATGCCATCGCGTAATTGAAGGGGGAACCGTCGTAGTCGAGGCGACCCTGCCGGCGCTCTTTACCACCCAGCGGGGGTTAAACGAACCCCGCTACGCATCCCTGCCCGGCATTATGAAGGCCAAGAAAAAACCAATCGACACACTCAGCCTTGCCGATTTGGGGATTGACCCTGAAACCGTCGGTCCGGCGGGCCGGAAAGTCAAAGTGGCCGTATTAAATTTCCCGCCTGACAGGAAAACAGTCAAAATGGTCGACGGGGGAAACCCCGGGGAGATGGCGGCGAAACTGGTCAAGATTTTGCACGAAGATGTGAAAGCGATTTAAAAAAGGACTTCTACCTTCCAAAGATAACAAGGAGATGAAGATGGCACAGGGCGTGTTTGTTATTTGTGAACAACAGGATGGCGCATTTCGTAAAATATCCTACGAAGCGGTCAGTGAGGGAAGACGTCAGGCCGACAGCCTGAATACCGATTTAACCGCACTGGTCCTCGGTGGGGGTGTCACGGAAATGGCCGCTGATCTTGAAAAATTCGGTCCGGATAAAATACTGGTGGCTGATGATCCTGCGCTGACGGACTATAGCACCGAAGCCTATACGACCGTTTGTACCCATGCGATTAAATCCCGGGATCCCATGGTAATCATAACCGGCGCATCGACCCAGGGAAAAGATCTCTCGGCCCGTCTGGCCGCCAGACTCGACGCCGGTCTTGCCATGGATTGTGTCGCCATACGCATTGAAAATGATCAATTGATCTACACCCGGCCGATGTTCGGCGGTAAAATTCTGGCCGAAATCAATATCATCGGGACACCTCATATCGTGGCTATCCGATCGAACGTCATGGCGATTACCGAATCTTCCATGACTTGTACAATCGATCAACTTGATATCCAGGTCGATGAACCCAAAACGAAAGTGATCGATAAGAAGCTGGAATCCGGTGATAAAGTTGAATTGACCGAAGCCGATGTGATTGTATCCGGCGGACGAGGAACCGGTGGCGATTACGGTGCGATTGAAGAATTGGCAGCGCTTTTAAACGGCGCCGTGGGCGCCTCGCGATCGGCCGTGGATGAAGGCTGGCGCCCGCATTCCGATCAGGTGGGGCAAACGGGAAAAGTGGTATCCCCAAACCTGTATGTGGCTTGCGGTATCTCAGGTGCCATTCAGCATCTGGCCGGTATGTCGACTTCTAAAAATATCGTCGCCATCAATAAAGATTCCGAGGCACCGATCTTTTCAAAAGCCGATTTCGGTGTTGCCGGTGACTTATTCGAAGTCATTCCGGAAATTATAAAAGAAGTAAAAAAAATTAAAGAATAAAGCCGATGAACGACGCAAGAGAAGAGCTGCCGTTCGATATCCTTTTTATCGGCGGCGGCCCGGCCAATCTCGCCGGCGCCATTCACCTGATGAATCTGGCCGGTGAAAAAGGAATCGAGCTTGAAGTGGGGCTGATTGAAAAGGGAGATGAAATCGGCTCACACGCATTAAGCGGCGCCATTCTTGATCCCATTGCGCTTGAGGAATTAATTCCTGATTATCTGGCTAAAGGATGTCCCATCGAAGAACCGGAATGTCGAGATGAATTCTACTTTCTGACCCGGAATCGGTATTTCAATGTCCCCTTCACTCCCAGATATATGCACAATGAAGGGTGCTGCGTGATCAGCCTGTCAAAATTTACCCGGTGGCTGGCTGAAATGGCCGAATCCCTGGGTGTCAATATTTTTCCCGGATTTTCAGGGACCGGTGTTATTTATAGTTCAGACAATCACCGTATAACCGGGGTCGCTACCGGTGACAAGGGGATCGATAAAAACAGCCATAAAAAATCGACCTTTGAACCGGGAGTTGACCTGACTGCCAAGATAACTGTTTTTGGAGAGGGTTCCAGAGGAAGCCTCATCCAAGAAGTCGATCGTAAAATGGGCATCTTTTCTGATAAAATGCCCCAGGTTTTTGAAACAGCCATCAAGGAAGTGATTGAACTACCGGATTCGAACCATTTTCTATCGTCTGATACCACGGTGATGCATACGTTCGGCTACCCCTTGGGACTCCACACTAAAGGAGGCGGATTTCTTTACAAAATGGCGAAAAACAGAATCTCCCTTGGACTGGTGGTGGGGCTTGAATATGAAAATCCCTTGATGGAACCGTACAGGGCTTTCATTCAATTGAAACAACACCCGCTCATTGCCAAGATCATTGAGGGTGGGAAAGTGCTGCAACAGGGTGCCAAGACCCTTCCGGCCGGTGGGTATTATACCATGCCCTCCCTGGCAGTGGACGGTGCCCTATTCGTGGGCGATAGTGCTTCCATGCTGAACACCCAACGTCTGAAAGGTATTCATACAGCCATGAAATCGGGAATGTTGGCCGCTGAAACAATTATTCCGGCGCTGGAAGAAGATGACTTAACCCGTCGAACCCTGGGAAAATATGAGTCAAAAGTCAAACAGAGCTGGATCCATCGGGAACATTACGCAGCTCGCAATTTTTCCCAGGCCCTTTCGAAAAAAGGACTGCTCAAGTTCGTCCATCTGGGCGTCCAATATTTCACGCAAGGCAAAGGGGTTAATGATCCGCTTCCCATTGAGGCGGACCACACAACCTTGAAAGAGATGGGCGATGAAAAAGCGACTGAAGTCAGTGTTCCGATGGCCAACGATTTTGATGGTGAGCTCTACGTTGACAAACTCACCGGTGTTTATCTCTCGGGTACCCAGCATGTGGAAGATCAACCCTGCCATCTCATCGTTCAAGATATGGATCTTTGTTCCACCCGGTGCTACCATGAGTATCGGAACCCGTGTACCCGGTTTTGCCCCGCCCAGGTCTATGAAATGGTAGAGGAATCTCCTGGGGTAAGGCGCCTTAAGCTAAACCCCGCCAATTGCCTTCACTGCAAAACATGCGAGATAAAAGACCCATATAATAATATTACCTGGACATGTCCGGAGGGCGGCGGCGGACCGAAATACTCAATCACATAAAGGGATGTTTTTCAAAGACCGCTAAAAATTTTACGATCATACATAAATAATTGCTTATAAACCCGTTATACGCTACAATCCGTTAGACATGATTGGGAGAATCAACCTTCCAGTAAAAAATCAAACAAAACAGTGGAGCGAAAATCATGCGACCTTATTTTGAAACAATGCCTCATTTTGGCCGGGAGTTGACCGAGGGACAGAAAAAAAGCACCGAGGAGAACATTGTAAAACTAAAAGAAGTTGAAAGCCAGATCCAGGCCGAAATCGAGAAAGTAAAATCTGCCGGTTTCCCTGAAGAAAAGATCAATGCCCGGGGAATGCTTACCGTCTGGCAACGGCTTCAATATCTGCTTGATCCAGGCACCTGGTGCTCACTGAACACGCTGTATAATCCCGGCGGAAATGCCGAGGGCCATACCAACGTATTCAACGGACTGGGAAAAATCTCGGGCAGGTGGGCCGTCATCATCGGTTTCGACAATAAAAATCTCGCCGGTGCCTGGGTCCCAGGTCAATCGGATAATATCCTCAGGGCAACCAACCTGTCCAAGCGTTTGAATATTCCGCTCGTATGGCTGGTCAACTGCAGTGGCGTCAAACTCACGGAACAGGAAAAATTTTATGCCGACCGCCGGGGAGGCGGCACCCCCTTCTTTCGGCATGCGGAACTCGAAATGCTCGGCATCCCGGTCCTGGCAGCCATTTACGGTACGAACCCGGCCGGTGGCGGATATCATGGGATCAGCCCGACGGTGCTTTTCGCCCATAAAAATTGCAACATTGCCGTGGGCGGCGGCGGTATTTTAAGCGGGATGTCGCCCAAAGGATACTTTGACAAAGAAGGCTGCGAGGCACTCATTGATTCGGCCAAGCAATTTAAGGTCAAACCGCCTGGATCGGTGGATATCCATTATAATGAAACCGGTTTCTTCAGGTATGTCTACGAAGAAGAAACCGAAGTGCTTGATGGGCTGAAGGATTATATGAAAGATATGCCCGCCTACCATCCGAAATTTTTTCGGGTAGCCGAACCCAAAGCACCGCGTCTTTCTTCCGATGACCTTTATCGGTTGGTCCCGTTTAACCAGAAACAAATGTACAATTTCGATGAAGTGCTGGCCCGCATCGTAGATGGCAGTGAGCATATGGAATTTCGGCCCGACTACGGTCCCGAGGTCTACACCGGTCTGTGCAAATTCGATGGGTTTTTAATCGGTGTGATCGGCAACCGCCAGGGATTTCTCGGGGAAGACTACCCCGAATATGCTGATTATCCGGGTATTGGTGGGAAGTTGTATCGTCAGGGGCTCATCAAGATGAACGAATTTGTTACCCAATGCGGCCGGGACCGCGTACCTATTATCTGGTTTCAGGACACATCCGGCATCGATGTGGGCGATATCGCCGAAAAAG
>JAOZUU010000505.1 GCA_029938515.1 Desulfobacterales bacterium
AGACAGAGCGAAGCGATACCACAAATCTTCAATCTTCAATCTTCAATCTTCAATTGTCAGGGGTTACTAACATCGAGCGCAGTCTCGGGAATTGCAAAGGAGCTAAAAATGATATTACCAAATGAATTCAAGGCATTAGTTGTTACAGAAACCCAGGATAATCAATTTATCCGATCCACTGAGCAGAAAAAGATCGATGATTTGCCCGAAGGTGACGTGGTGGTTCAGGTCCTTTATTCTTCACTGAATTACAAAGACGTTCTTTCGGCCACGGGCAACCGGGGTGTTACCCGGAAATTTCCTCACACACCCGGAATCGATGCGGCCGGAATAGTTGCCGGCAGTACGGATGAAGCTTTCAAACCCGGTGACGAAGTTATTGTCACCTCTTACGATCTGGGAATGAACACTGCGGGAGGGTTTGGGCAGTATATCCGGGTGCCTGCCGGATGGGTCGTACCCCGACCCCAAGGCCTTACGACGATGGAGGCCATGGTATACGGCACCGCCGGTTTTACAGCGGCACTGTCGGTTTGGAACATGATTGAAAGCGGCGTGGCGCCTGATGACGGCGATGTTCTGGTTTCCGGGGCCACCGGCGGGGTTGGGAGCATCGCTGTATCCATTTTATCCAAGCTTGGCTATTCAGTCACTGCGGTCAATGGCGTGGTGGATGAAACTGACTATTTGAATGAGATCGGTGCAAAAAGGGTCATTAGTATTGATGACGCCGGCGATACGAGCGGACGTCCGCTATTGAAAAGCCTGTGGGCGGGCGGCATCGACACCGTTGGTGGTGACATTTTAGCAACGACTATTAAATCAACCCATTACGGTGCGGCGGTAACCTGTTGCGGTAATGTGGCCTCTGTGGACCTGCCATTGAACGTCTATCCATTCATCCTGCGGAGTGTGAAGCTCATTGGAATTGACTCTCAGAATTGTCCGATGCCGATCAGGAAAAAAATCTGGCAAAAAATAGCGTCTGAATGGAAAATCGATTGGTTGCAAACCTTGACTACCGAAGCGTCTTTCGATGAATTAAACGACAAAATTGAATTGATGCTGCAGGGAAAACATGTCGGCCGGACCGTTATTAGAATGACGGAGGAATGAAGATTGACGATTGACGAATGAATAATGAAGGAATTCTATCGATTTATATTGGAATTATTGCTATAAAAACGGTGGAACGATCCGCCGGAGGCGGACCACCATTCGTCCTTCGTCAATCGTCCTTCGTCATTCAAAAACGGGGGACACAGCCGTGTTAGATTTAAAACCCGAAAAATTGACTTATGAGGAACTGGAGCTCCGCGCCGGCGAGCTTGAAAGAGAGATTTATAAAGTAAAACAGGCTGAAGAAACGCTGCGTCGACAAAACGAGTATCTGACGGCACTGCATGAAACCTCTCTGGGCCTGATCGACCATTTAGATAAAGAGGAACTGCTGGAAGCCGTATTGCAGCGTGCTGCCATGCTGACCGGTACCGAACACGGCTACATCTATCTGCTGGAACCCGGTGATACCGAAATGCAAATGCAGGTCGGCATGGGTTTTTTTAAGAGTCAACTGGGCCGCCGGGTGAAGCCGGGCGAAGGAATGGGAGGCAAGGTCTGGGAAGCTGAACAGCCCCTGCTGGTGGCGGATTATCGGTGTTGGGATGGGCGTCTCAGTGATAAATCATTGGATGATCTTCATTCGGTGGTGGGGATTCCGCTGAAAGACCGCAAGCGGGTTCACGGCGTCATCGGGCTTGCCAGTGTGAAACCCGGCAGACGATTTAAAGAAGAGGATATCGCCGTTTTGGGCCGTTTTGCCGAACTGGCGCTGGTGGCCCTGGACAAGGGCAAACTTTATGCGGATGTGCGGTGGGAGCTGACGGAAAAAAAACGGACGGAGGCAACTCTAAGGGAAAGCGAGCAACGCTATCGCCTGATGCTGGAGTCGTCTCCCGACCCTATTGTCCTTTACAACATCCAGGGCAAGGCGACCTATGTTAATCCTGCCTTTGAACAAACGTTTGGATTTTCAAGTAAGGATTTGCTGGGCAAACAAATCGATTTCGTCCCCCCGGAAAACTGGCCGGAGACCAAAACCGCCATTGAACGAATGCTCAGCGGCCAGAAAATCCAGCTGTTTGAAACCCGTCGCATAACCAAAGACGGTCGGGTGCTGGATGTTCAGCTCAGTTCCACCCTTTATTATGATCGTAACGATCAGCCGGCCGGCAACATCGTTACCCTGCGGGATATCAGTGCTCAGAAAGAGACCGAGAGAGAGCTGCGAAAATATCATGATCATCTTGAGGATCTGGTTGCAGAACGCACCGCCGAACTGGCGAAAATCAACGCACAGCTTGAGCAGGAGGTTGAGGAGCGCAAAAGAGCCGAAGAAACCCTGCGGAAAAGGGAGGTTGAACTCAAAGCCCAGTCGCACCATCTGGCAGAAGTGAATACCGCTTTGAAAGTGCTGCTGAAACAACGGGATGATGACAAGAAAGAACTTGGCGAAAACGTTTTGTCCAATGTGAGGGAATTGATTTCGCCCTATCTTGAGAGATTGATAAAAAGCCGTTTGAATACCAACCAGAAAACGCTGGTCAGTATTCTGGAATCTAATCTGAGCAATATGATATCTCCGTTTATCAGCAAGCTGTCTTCAAAATTTTACGGTCTTACGCCTATGGAGATCCGGGTTGCCAACCTGGTAAAGGAAGGACAAACCAACAAAGAGATCGCCGAGATTCTGTGCTTGTCGAAAAACACCATTATGTTTCACCGGTACAATATCCGCTGTAAACTGGGTCTGAAAAACAAAAAAATCAATTTGAGATCCCACCTGTTGTCTAAAGATATATAGTGGTTAATCCCCGCTATTTACCCAC
>JAOZUU010000054.1 GCA_029938515.1 Desulfobacterales bacterium
GAAAAGGGCGTATATGCAAACAGGGCCCATACAAACAGCAAATGGAAAAAATAGATGAAATTGGACACACCGTACATTTGGGCCAACCGGCTCATCTGGGTCAGCATACCGGTAATGCCCAGCGCAAAGGCCAGCCCCACCAGATACCAATCCCAGTAAGTGGTCAGCAGATCTTTACGGGTGAGACGATTTTTAATCAAAAGAATGGCACCGATCACCAGTGAAAGGCCGGCGATATTACCCAGCCATTTAATCGGATTGAGCTGTGAATACGGCCCTTCGATATGAAACACCCATTCCGCTATAAAAAAACAAGCGGTCACGATAAACAAACCGATGAAGCCGAAAAGGACCATCATGTGTGCAGTCGCTCGATCTTTATTCTCGGAGCAATCGTTGAATTTGCTGTGAACTAAAATGGTGGGGATGATCCGTACCAGCGCTTTAACGAACCCCACCGGATCGATTTTCTCCTGATCAGTTCGACCATCGGCCAGGGCATTGGCGTGAATGTCGGCGAGAAACCGCTTCAATCCCAGGGCAAAAATGGCAATCGCGGCGGTAAAAGTCGGTATCATGATGATATCCACCAGGTAGTTGTTGATAAAATCCGATTGCCAGACCTGGTCGGGTCCCGGAAAGAGATGGAACCAGCCGAGCCCCACGACATTGGAGATAAGTCCCAGTACGATGAAAATCACCGCCGGAATGGCCAGCAGGATGGGCAGTTTTTTAGGTTCGCTGACGAGCTTTGCCAGCCCTTTGGGTGTGGCATATTCCATGATGGTATACTGCCGCAGGGCTGATAATACATCACCCGGCTTGGCACCCCGGGGGCAAAGCGAGGTACAGTCTCCACAATTATGACACAACCAGATATCTCCGTTGCCCACCAGTTTATCTTTTAATCCCCAGGAAGCGGCGATCATCTCCTTGCGGGGAAAAGGGCGTGTATCCGGCGAGATGGGGCAAACCACGGCACAAGTGGCGCACTGATAACATTTTTTCAGGTCTCCCCCGCCAAGGGCGGCCACTTCGTTAATAAAACCGACATCCGGTTCAACCAGATATGCATCCGCCATATCTATAACCTCCTGTTTTGCTTATTGTGTGACCCTTATTTTCTGGATGCCGGATCAAGTCCGGCATGACGGTTGTGGTGTTTCTTACAAATTCATCAATCTTCAATCGTCAATCGTCAATCGTCAATCTTAAATGGCCTAAAATCCCTTGAATGGATTCGGCCCCAGATCTTCAATGACCTTGACAAAATCGTTCACAATCTGCGGGATTTTATCGTATTCATCGATGGCGATATCAAATTGTGTCACGCGTTCATTTTCCAACGCCAAACTTTGCAATGCTTCTCCGATCTTTTTCATCCGGACACTGGCCAGTTCACTCCCCTTGACAAAGTGGCACTGGTAATCGTCGCCGTATTTACAGCCCATCAGGAAAACACCGTCCATTCCCTGGGAGAGGGCGTCCTTGATCCAGATGACATTCACCGATCCGAGGCAACGAACCGGAATAAACCGCACATCGGCGGAATAGCTCAGCCGGTTCAACCCGGCCATGTCGAGCGCGGGATAGGCATCGTTTTCACAGACCAGGCCGAGGACCCGCATGGGCGGCTCTTCGTAATCATCTTCCGAAGGCACACCGATAATTTTAACCATCGACCCGATACTGTCGATGTTGTAATCGGCAAATCCGATGATTCGCTCGGGACAGGCGCCCATGCAGGTGCCGCAACGCCGGCAACGGGCCTGATTCGGTTTGGGAGTGCCCTTTTCATCATCGTCCAGGGCGCCAAAGGGACACTCCTCGGTGCAGCGTTTACACTGGGTGCAGCGCTGGAAGAAGAAGTCCGGGAAGGTCATGTCCCCGGAGCGGGGATGCACGGACACGCCGCGATTGACCGATTCCAGGCATTGAATGGCCTTCAGGGCCGCACCGGCAGCATCTTCCATGGATTCTTCCACGGTCATGGCCCGACGAACCCCGCCGGCGGCATAAATCCCGGTCCGCTGGGTTTCATAGGGAAAGCAGATGAAGTTGGAGTCGGCATAATCGTCGAATAATTCATTATCTCGAAATCCCGGCCCCTGACGATAGGCCAGATTGATCACCGGGTCGTCCGCAGTGACCGGTACCATACCGGTACCCAGCACCACCATATCGGCCTTGACCCGGATTTTTTCTCCCAACAGGGTGTTGTCCGCTTCCACAATCAACCCACCGCCGTTTTGGGAGACGCTGGCCACTTCGCCTTTGGTCAGAAAAATACCCGGATCCTGCTGGATGCTTTTATAGAAATTTTCCGACAACCCGGGGGTGCGCATATGCTGGTAAAACACGAAGGCCTTGCCGTCGTCATAATCCTGGCGCACGTACTTGGCCTGTTTTAAAGCCACCATACTGGTGACCGCCCCGGCGTAAGCAAAATCCTTATCATCACCCTGACCGGGGCTCTGGATGAAGACAACGCTTTTCGCTTCCTTTCCATCGGAAGGCCGGTTGATCCGGCCCTGTTTGGCAATCTCCTCGAACTGCATGTTGGTCACGACATCGGGCAAATGGCCGAACCCCAGGTGGGCGAACTCATCGTCGGCGGGCTCGTAGGGCCGCCAGCCGGCCGCCAATATAACCGCGCCGAATTTATCGCCATCGGGATCCAAGACAAGGATGTCTCGCCGGCCTTCATTATATTCCATATATTTTTGATGCAACGCTTCGACATCCAATTCCTTGCCGTTCTCATCCACCTTCATCTCATCGGGCAGGGGGAACGGCACATCAAACTCTATTTTATCGCCGGGCTTTTTCAGGGTGACGACAAAATCCCCCGGCTCTCCCGCAATCCGGGCCACCACCGTTTCAGTACGGATGGTGATGTTGGGATGGGATTCAACTGCAACGATTTTACTGGCGACGATGGGTTCGATGAGGGTTTCATATGGATCGGTAATGGGGAGCTGTTTGCGCCATTGACCGGCTTTACCGCCAAGTTGTCCCTCTTTTTCAACAATGGTCACTTCGTAACCGATCCTGGCCGCATCCAGCGCCGCCGACATACCGGTGATGCCGCCACCGATCACCAGTATTTTTCGACTTAACGTTTCCAATAGATACGGTTCCGGCAAGTCCACCTTCCCTACCCGGACCATTCCCATTTTCAGATAATCCTCGGCGAGCATTTTGAGGCGATCAAAATGGACGCCATCATCCACCTGATCTTCAGTCAGGGCGGGAAACTCATCACGCGGGTGGGACCAGACCACCTGTTCGCGAAGGTTGACGCGGTCCACGATGCAGCCATCGAACCGAAATACATCGAAATTGACCCGCCGGGAACAGGCCGCGATGACGATCGCATTAGTTCCCTTGCCGTCTATGTCTTTTTTAATCACGTCCACACCCGCCTGGCTGCATAAAAACGGATGCGTTTGTACGGGCAGAGCCTCTTCCTTGGCGACCTCGGCCAATGCTTCAAGATCCAGCGCATCACCGATACCGCAGCCGCTGCAGATGTATACACCATATACTTTTTCCATGGACAAACCTCCTACTTGCCTGTGAGGGTCTGGATGGCCTTCAAAGCCATGCCCGTTGCGTTCTGATTGGTCGATACTACATCGGCCGGCTTGTTGGCACAACCAGCCGCCAGCATGCCGCCACCCTTCAAATCGTTGACCACGAATCCACTCTCATTGATATTGAGGTCGGCCGGTAGCGGTGCATTAACGGCGGTCGGCTGCATGCCGGTGGCCAGTACCACCATATCCACCGTTTGATAAATTTTTTCGCCGGTTATCGTGTTTTCAGCCGTCACGGTGATCTGGTTGGTATCGGCGATTTCCGCCACTTCCGCTACTTTGCCTTTGACGAAAAAGACATTTTCGTCCTTTTTGATCGTGTCGTAGAAACGTTCATACCGGTACCCCGGCGCTCGCAAATCAATATAGAAGATATATATTTTGGTATCGGGATACTGGGCGCGGATGTAAGTGACATGCTTCAGGGAAGCCATGCAGCAAATATACGAACAATAGGGAAGGTGGTTTTCATCCCGTGATCCGGCGCATTGAACAAAAGCAACGCTCTTGGGCGGCTGGTCGTCCGACGGCCTCTTGATGACCCCCTGGGTGGGGCCACTGGGGGCCGCCATCCGTTCGAGCATCATGTTGGTAATAATATTTTGATGCAACCCGAAACCAAGATTGTCGATCCGACCGGCATCGTAAGGCTCCCAGCCGGTGGCCCATACCACGGCACCGACCTTGAGATTAATGGTTTTCGGCTCCATATCCAGTTCGACGGCCTCGTACTGACAGGATGCTTTGATCCGGTCAGCATCCTCGGTCCCGATCACCTGGGGCGAAATCACGAAACGGGCCGGAAATGCCATGGGAAAGGGGAGATAAGCCGCTTTGATAGTGTCCATTCCGAAATTGAATTCATTGGACACTTCCATCTCGCAGGCTTCCGTACAGGCCCCGCAGCAGGTACAGTTTTCGTTCACGAAGCGAGGGCTCA
Organism: Desulfobacterales bacterium; assembly: GCA_029938515.1. Lineage (GTDB taxonomy): Bacteria > Desulfobacterota > Desulfobacteria > Desulfobacterales > QNYZ01 > QNYZ01. The sequence continues at coordinate 4,540 of JAOZUU010000054.1, forward strand.
CTTTAACGACAGCGTCGTAGTCTCCCGGCCGACCGTCGATTTTCTCCACTTCGGCCATGGTCAGAATATGAATCCGGGGATTGTCCTTGATCCGGCGGAAATTGATCTCCAGGCCGCAGGTAGGGGGGCATAACTTGGGAAAATACTGGTTGAGCTGGGCGACCCGACCGCCCAGATACGGATTTTTTTCCACCAGAAAGACATCATACCCGACCTCGGCAGCCTCGATGGCCGTGGTCAGGCCGCTGATACCACCGCCCACAACCAGAATGCTCCCGCTTGCAGGGGCCGTTTTCTCTGTGGTCATGCTGTTCCTCCGTGCCGTGTGATTTTGGTTAACAGGCTAGTATCACGTCAAGACTGAAATGTCGTAAGATTGCGCCGCAATTTTTAGTGTCTGCAAGGCACGCAGCAGGCGCGAAAAAGGGCAAGCAAGCTGCGGCATTTCAGGCTTGACGGGGCACTAGGTTCCAAGTGCTGTTTCAAATAATACTTGATCGAATCGTACGGTGTTCACATGCCTGAACGGGAAACACTCGTTGCCCGTGCACGCATGTAAGCACCGTTGCGATGACCGGTTAACAAAAACCTCCAGGTATCGGGTGATACCTGGAGGCAATGCTTACCCGGTGAAACCGGGCGCCAAATCCGGAAACGATTGGGCGCACAGATTCATCCGATTAATCCGTGAAGATCTTGATATAATCCTTCTTGAAGATATCCCATTTACCTTCTTTGGGATCATACTTGGAGTTGACGAAACAGAACCAGTTTTCGTCATCCTGACCCGGATGATCCGACTGGTAGTAGAAGCCCGGATAGCGGGTTTCCTTCCGGAACTGAATGTGGCGCAGATGGGATTCCACCGTCCAGATGCGATGATAGATTTCCCAGGCCCGCATGAGCTCATGCAGATCAGAGGCGGCCAGTTTTTCGCAGTCTTCGCGCATGGTCTGAAGAAGATCCATGACGATCTCCAGACTCTTGTTGGAAGTCTGGTAAAAGGTGGCCGTCCCGGCACCATACTCATGGGTGGCTTTCATCATGCGATACATCATGCCCTTGGGTTTCAAATAATTGGGATTGATATCCACGGCCGTGGTGTAACTGCAATGCTCCAGGTAGGTCCGCACCGGTTTGTAAACCAGGTCGACCAGTTCTTCATTGGACTGGGCCAGGCTCGGTGTAAAGTCAGCATGGTCTTTGGCATAGCGTACCATCATTTTGGCCACCAACCGTCCTTCGGCATGGGAACCGGAAGAGAACTTGTGACCGGAACAGCCCACGCCATCACCGGCGGTAAAAAGACCGTTGACCGTGGTCATGCGGTTATACACTTTGCCGTTGTCAGCCTTGATCTTGTATGCGTCCGGCACCCAGTCCAGATCCGGACCAGAGGTCCACAGACCGCAGCAACCCGAATGGGAGCCAAGTAAATATGGCTCGGTGGGCATGACCTCGGAATTTTTCTTTTCCGGTTCACAATCCTGGGCACACCACAGGTTGGCCTGACCACAAGTCATGTCAAGAAAATCTTCCCAAGCCTCGGATTCCAGATGCTTGAGTTCTTTCTTACTCATGGTTTCGCCCAGTTTGGCCAGCGCGGACACCGTGTCCATCATAATGGGTCCACGGCCCTCTTTCATCTCGAACAGCATCAGGTGATTTCTGAGGCAGGTCGGGGTGATGGCGGCCGTACCATAAGGCGCATAGTTTTCCAACTCGGCCTTGGCCGCGTCACTGCCGGCAAACGCCTCGCCCAGGCCGTTTAAGGTCTGGGCTTTAAACAGCAGGAACCAGGCCCCCACCGGACCATAACCGTCCTTAAAACGGGCCGGGGTGAAACGGTTTTCCATCATGGACAGCTCGGCGCCGACCTTCATGCACATGGTGTAAGTGGAGCCGGCGTTCCAGACCGGGTACCAGGCCCGACCCTTGCCCTCGCCCACCGAACGGGGCTGATAGATATTCACCGCTCCGCCACAGGCCACCATCATGGTTTTACATTTGATGATGTAGACTATGTTTTCACGGAGGGAAAATCCGACCGCGCCGGCAATTTGATTTTCGTTGTTGGCGTCCAGAAGCAGCTCAACGATAAAACAGCGTTCGAGGATGTTTTCCTCACCGATGGCCAGCTTGGCGGCTTCGGCCACGATCCGTTTATAGGATTCGCCGTTGATCATGATCTGCCATTTACCGGTTCGCACCGGTTTGGCCCCCCCCTTGAGGGTTCCCACTTTCTGGCCTTTTTTACCATCCAGGTTCTTCCCCTCTTCGGACAGTTTCCAGATCGGCAGGCCCCATTCCTCGAACAGATGCACGGAATCGTCCACGTGGCAGCCCAGGCTGTAAATCAGGTCTTCACGGACAATACCCATGAGGTCGTTACGAACCATGCGGACATAGTCCTCAACGGAATTCTCACCGATATAGGTATTGATGGCCGACAGGCCCTGCGCCACGGCGCCGGAACGCTCCATGGCCGCCTTGTCGCACAACAGGACGGTCTGATCGTCGCCCAGCCATTTCTTTACCTCAAACGCCGTACCGCAGGCGGCCATGCCGCCACCTACGATGAGAACATCCACTTCGCGCTCTTCGATTTCCGGATCCTTGACGGCAATTAATTCGCCTAAGGGTTTATTCGGTAATGCCATATTGTCTCCTTCCTTGGGAATTATTAATTATATCAAAAAGATATATAATATTTTTTAAGTGCTAAACCAGCTGTGCGGGATCGGGTGCGCATAGCTCCTTGCCATCGGCTTCTTCCGTTGCCAGCAAGGGGCCCTCAATATCCTGTCCCTTTAAATCCAGATAAGCGTTGGCCTGACCTTCCGGAGTTGTCCGGATGGGGAACTTAAAACGCTTAATCAGGCCGTTTCTGAATTGACAGGTCCACATCACATCTTCAGTACCCAGCATCGGCATAATACTGCTTCCCAGTGGTACGAAATCGGCATAACCGCGAACCTCAATGGCCTGGGTGGGACAAATCTTGACGCAAGAAAAGCATTCCCAGCACTGATCCGGCTCCTGATTGTAAGCCTTCATGGAGTTGGGCTCCAGAACCATCAAGTCGTTGGGACAAATGTACATACAGGCAGTCTTGTCCCCGCCCTTGCAACCGTCACATTTTTCATCAATGACAAAACTTGGCATTAAAAACCTCCTCATGGATTCTTGAATTTAGGAAATTACGGTTCCAACAATTCCAATTCACTTAAATACCTACCCTTCGGTTTTTCCTCACACCTCCCTTCACTAAAACCATTTTATTAAATTGAGGTTGAACTGGATTAAAAAATACTATTTAAAAATATTACCCCGCAATGACTTATCCAGTTGCCTGTCATCCGGCAATATTTCGATGACTCATTACAAAAATCGAAATAATTATTCAAATATATACACCCGTGGCCTTTAAATAAACTGCACATCGTCAATATATAGTGTAAATCCAAGTGGATACAAGTATAGCAAAGATTTTAAATATCATTCGCAACGACCCTTGTCAAGAGGTTTTTCGACCCCCGGCGGCACGGAATAACGCCGTTTCAATCAACCCCAATATCTTGTGGAAAAAAATCGAATAAGGCTATATTTTGTATCTATCTACGAATGCTGCCTGGCAATAAACCCGGCCGTTAAAATCGCTCCTTGGTTCATCAATTTATCATCTAAAATGTGTCCGTAACGACCGTTCAACCGGATTTACGGGTTGACAATCGGACCCCCATAACGGCAAAGTTATTTTGGTTTCTATCGGTTATAAATCGTTGTCGATAAGGAAAAGCCAATGGCAACTGAAAAGCGGGTAGCCCTGGTACTGGGAGCAATCAAGGGGATCGGCAAAGAGATAGCCCTTGCCCTGGCGCGAACCGGCGTCAAGGTGGCCGTGACCTATCACGACTGGCAGGAGCATCTCGGTGCCCTCAAACAAGATCTGATCGCCACCGGAGAGGCGCATCTCCTGGTAGAAATCGATCTGTGCGACACGATTCAAATTGATAACCTGATCCAGCAGGTGATCGATCGGTTCGGAAGGCTTGATATCCTTATCAATAATATCGAACGGGGGGGATGGCCGGTGGTCCACGGGCCGTACGTCCGTGATCAATGGGACCTTGAGATGGCCACCACCCTCCGGGCCAAATGGTGGGTTTTTAATGCCGCCCTGCCTTACCTAAAAACTTCCGGGAACGGCACGGTGATTAACATTTCATCCATCGCCGGAATCGTCGGCCGATCGGGTCCTACCAGTTACGTGTTTAACGACGGCTATTCCGCCGCCAACCGGGGTATCTCCCTGCTCACCGAAACCTGGGCCCGGATAGGCGCACCCGAGGTCCGGGTCAACGAAATCATGCTCGGACTGATACAGACCCGCCATGCCGAAAAAACCCGGGGGTGGGACCTGTTGACCGACGGGCAAAAAAAAGCCCTGATCGACCATACGCTCCTTGGCCGTACCGGTACCAGTGAAGATGTGGTTGAGGCGGTCCGTTTCCTGTTGACCGGTGCCGCGTTCATGACGGGCAGTGTCCTGCGTCTCGATGGCGGTTACGTGCTGGGTGGTGAAAAGGTTGCGCCCATGCCGGCGGGAGTGGTATAAAACTGATGGCGTCGTCAAAAGTCCCATCTACGGCGTTGTCGTGTTTTTTCAGACGCTCGGCATACCCTAATGTATAGCCTCACCCCTGAAAAAACACTACGCCTTGTATATGGAACTTTTTACTTAGCCATCCATGTTACTTTGTACGAAATCATCAAATTTGATAGCTTCGTAAAAAAACAAAAAAGGAGGATTGGCAATGATTGGATTTAAAATGGATCGAGGGTGGAGAAGGCTTTTTCTACTAGTGACAGGGATGGCGGCAGTACTGATCTTGACCGGCGGGTCCCTGCAACCGGCGATATCGGCCGAAAAGATTAAAGTCGCCGCAGTTTTCGAAACCCCCATCGAGGAGCCCTGGGTTAACCAGATTCATGTGGCCCTCCTCAAGGCCAAAAACGAACTGGGCATCGAGTACACCTGGTCGGAAAGCGTTAAGGCGGCCGACTTTGCCCGGATCATGCGGGAGTACGCTGAAAAAGGATATCAACTCATTACGGGGGATGCGTTCGGGGCCGAACGTATTGCCCGCCGGGTCGCCCGGGACTATCCCAAGACCGCCTTTGTTTTCGGGTCGGGTATCGGTCCGGCCGAACCCAACTTCGGGGTCTTTGATAACTGGATTCATGAACCGGCTTACCTGTCCGGAATGATCGCCGGCAAAATGACTAAATCGAATATCATCGGTGTCGTGGCCGCCATGCCGATTCCCGAAATCAACCGCCTGTCCAATGCATTCTACGCCGGTGCCAGGGAAGTCAACCCCAAGGTTCAATGCAAATTCTCGTTTATCGGGTCCTTTTTCGATCCGCCCAAAGCCAAGGAGGCGGCCATGGCCCAGATCGAGGCCGGAGCCGATGTGCTTTATGCGGAACGATTCGGTGTGGTTGAGGCGTGCGTCGAAAAAAAGGTTTTAGCCATTTCCAACATGTCCGACCAGTCCAATCTGGGTCCGGAGACGGTCATTACCGGACCGGTCTGGGATATGTGGCCCACCATCAAATATGTGGTAAGCCTGGTTCAGGCCGGCGTATTTACGGCCCAGGACTTCGGCGGCTTTTCATACATGTCCAAGGGCGGCGCCTATCTGGCCCCTTACCACAAATGGGAAACCAAGCTTCCAGCGGAAGTCAAGGAACTAGTGGAAAAACGCAAGCAGGAAATCTTAGACGGCACTTTCCGCGTGGATATCGACGAGTCCATCCCCAAATAAA
>JAOZUU010000055.1 GCA_029938515.1 Desulfobacterales bacterium
CAGCCGTCATCGGTGACAATGACCTCCTCTCCGGGCTTGACGCTGACGATGCGGGACGGGTCGGCCACGATGTCGAAAAGCCGTTCCTGCTCCTCTGCCGTCAACTCGGGGACGCCGGCGCGTTCGGCCGCATCGGCGGTGCCGGCCCGGATGTCCTCGCGGATCTCCTCGGCCGACAGCTGCACCCGCTCGCCGTCTCCCATTCGGGTTACGATGTCATTACTCATTTGTCTTCTCCAATCCCGATTTTGGTCTCGATTCCCATTTCCGCCTCGGCCTGTTCCACGATGCCCCTGATCCTGGCAAGCACCTCGTCAGGCAACGGTTCCGGGTGGTGATTGGCGAGGATCCAGCGTACCTTTTCAATGGCCCGGTCGTAGGCGCTGGTGGCGCCTGACGCTTCCCATACGTCCCTCATCTTTCGGTCGATAATCTCCGGTTTCGACTGGCTTCTCATACCTTTAAAAGTTGTCGGGTGCATAAGAAAGTCACGGCCCGGACCGACCTCCTTGATAGCGTCCAGGGCGAGGGTCTCGTCATTGACCGGGATTCCCTGTACCGTAAATTTGATCATGCGGGCAAATTCGCAATCCAACACCAGCTGGCCGTAATCGAAAGTGATGCCGCTTTCAAGCATTCCCAGACCGTAGATCATATTGGCACCTGCCAATGCGGGCAACAGTCCGGTGAGCGTCTTTTCGTGGCCTGCCTGGGTATCGGATATTTTTGAATCGCTCTATCCACCGGCGACATAGCTCGGCAGGGCATAGTAGCGGGCCAGACGCGCCACCGCCCCGCTGATCAGCGCGCACTCCGGTGTCCCTACTGTCGCTGCGGCCATTTTCAGATCCATGGCCGTCGTCGAACTGCCATAGATGACCGGCGCCCCTTTGCGGGTCAGCTGGCTCAAGGTAATTCCACCTAAAATCTCCGCATTGTGGGTCACCAGGGTACCGGCAAGGGTCACCGGTGCGGTGGCGCCGGACATGGCCATGGAGAGGATGTTGCACACCACATTGTTCTTGGCGGACGTCATGATGATTTCACAACAGTCCGCGATCAGTTTCAACGGGCTGACCGGGCAAGTGGTGAACGAGACGATGGGCCGTTCCTTCAACTTCTTGACACCACCGACAATGGCCGCGGCCATCTCCAATATTTTATTCAACAGCTTGCCGTTGCCCGGACCGAAGGCACAGTGCTTGGTCGTGTGGGTCAGATAAGCTTCCGCATTGTGAAGGGGCACCACCGCCTGGTTGATCTCATGGGCACCCAGGGCCTTTTCACAAAAATCCACTTCGTCGAGGTAGTCGATCACACGGGCGGTGTCGATCAGGTCCTGCTTTACCGGTGTCCGATTCTCCCCGGAATGGGGATCGTTGATCTTCACGCCCTCGCTGAAGTTGGTAAAGTGCACCCGGTTGCTTTCCAGCACCAGATCATGCTTGGGGTCCCTGCCGGCCAGGATCACTTTGGCCGGTGCCGACCGGATGGCTTCCTCAACGAGGTAGGGTGGAATCTTTACGATCCTGCTGCCCCGATCCACCCAAGCGCCGCCATCCTCGAATCGATCCAGCGCGGTCTCTTCTTCTACATAAATGCCTGTTGTTTCAAGCAGCTCGAGGGTACCGAGATGGATCTCGTTGAGCTCGTCCTCGGTGAGGATATTTAGGCTCAATCCCCCGCTCAGTGCTTTTCCTGCATGTAAATTACGTTTCATGGGTCAGATACCTTATTTCAGATGGACGTTGAGGTATTCATAATCCTTTGTCAGCCTGCCGTTGTAAACGATCACCGCTTTTTGAATCTCGGGGCACAGGCCGGACGTTTCGAGAGTCCGGTCATAATCGGCCTGCAGCAAGTTCGGCACTAACGGCTTCAGCTGGTTGCTGAAAAACGATGAGGCGTCGTTGGGCAGTTCGCAGGGCAGATTGTCTACGGCCAGAAGAACGATCCCGTCTCCCAGGTGGCCATCTGTGGTGGTCCGCGTCATGGGATCGCACAGGTAGGCCGGCATGTCACTGTCCGTCGAGCGTACGTTGCATTCGATGGAGCCGTGGGTGTCGCAGGTGATGTCGGCAATACCGCCCAGTTTGGCCTGGGGATGGTTTTCCTTCATTCGCTTCAGGCCGTCCCATGTCACGAACCGGGGGTAACGGGATTCCCAGTAAACGGCGTTGACCAGAATGGTAATATAGGGCAAATAGGGCTCAAACCGGCTCTGATAGCGCTCCGGGTGATCGTAGTATTCCTGCAGGTCGAATGCGCCGCCGTCTTTGGCCTCCACCAGATCCTTCTCCTTGAAAATCGACAGGTAGATTGTGTTGGGGTTTCCCTTTCCCGCGTCGATAAAGGATTTGAGCGCTTCCGGCGCGACCCGTTCCACGGGAAGGCAGTCGAAAATCTGCTGGGCGCCCCCGGAGACGTTGCCGTATCCCAACAGGCCGATTACCATGGGGCTCAAGGCGGGCGGCAGCCCTTTGGTTCTGATTTTCTCCCCGATGGCGCGCATGTGCGTTTTTGCATCTTCCACGGATGTATACTGATGGGCCCGCCGGCACTGGGCAAAGGGAGTAATCAGGTCGTGGTGGGCCCAGTATTCTCCCATGATGGAAAGGATGTCAATGGCTCCGGCATCACCGGCGTATCGCCCGAAAAATATCAAACGATTGTTATTCTCATCGGTGATCTTTTCGTAGTCGATGAGGGTGGCGCCGCTGTCGATGATTTTTTTCAGCAGCGGCATGCCCGATTTCTGTCCCTTGATGGTATGTGAAAAGAAAAGGTAGGTCTTGCCGTCGAGGATCTTCTCTTCCGGAATTTCCTTGACACCGAAAATCACATCGCCATCGGCCATCCCGTCACAGAGCGATGCGCCGGCCGAAATGTACTCCTGTGCCTTAAAAAATCGCTTCTCCGACTGTTCGACATAGGCCGCGGCGCCGGTTTCATCGATAATCTGCGCCAGGTCGGCCGGGGTGATAGGCGCGCGGCGCTCCCACCGGTTTTTATCTTCCGCACGAATTAGCAGTGACTGCATGGCATCAATCTCCCCAGTAGCTAGGTTCATCTTCAGACAGGGTGGATCTGCGTTCCACAAACCGAATGTCAAGTTTTTCCAGCTCCGCCAGGATGGGCCGGTAGATCTGCGGCAGAACCGGTATCCGGACCCCTGTCGTGGCGATTTTTCCTTCTGCAATCAAATGGGCGGCAATACCAACGGGGTATCCCACCGTGCGGGACATGGAGGAGTCGCCTCCGGGAATACCGAGGTCGATCAGCGTGGACTGAATCCGCTGCATGGGCATCCCGGGGTAGACCGCTTCAAATTCGTGGTGCTGGACCAGCAGGTCCATCTCGCCTTCATCGTACACCAGCTTGTTTTTCAAGGTGTGGGCAAACATATCAAATACCGACACCGTTCCTATTGGCAGTTTGCGTTCGGAGAAAAGGCCCATCCATTCCAGCTTCTTCAGGGTCAGGGAATGAATGGGAATGCCCAGGTAGGCGGCAACGTCCTTTTTGATGTCAGCGCCGTTGCTGTTGACGATGTTGGCCAGCACCTCTTTCGGGGTCACCTCGTTGAAATCGAACATCATCTTCTGGTTGAGCAGACCCAGTTTTTTGAGGTAGTCCCAGGTTTCGCAATAGCCGATGTTGCGCAGGGTGCCCCGGTACATGCCGGTGACCCCCTCCAGCCCGTATACAGGGATGTATGGCAGGGCGTCGCGGTTCACATAGGCTTCGAACACGCCGGCTCCGGGGACGCTCTTGAGCCAATAGTGCTCGAACAGGCGGCTGCCGGGCACCTCGATGACCTGGCCGTGTTCCAGATAGCGCCCGTCGTTGGTTGCCGCCAGCATGGCCCCTTCGGGACTCCAGGAGAACTTGTACCCCAGGGGGTTGTTGTTGCTCTCGAGGGCCGGAAGGCCGCCGCAGTAGGAGTAGAAGGTTTCGATTCGGCCACCTTCGCTTTTCACCTCATCGATGATTTTCATGGCCGACATATGGTCCAGACCGGGATCCACCCCCACCTCGTTTAAAAAGACAAGGCCCTTTTCCCTTGCCGACGCATCAAGCGCCTGCATCTCGTCCTTTACATAGGAAGCGGTAACCAGGTGCTTGCCGTGCGCCAGGCAGAGGCGTGCAATGACCGGATGCAGGGTCCACGGCAACAGGCTGACCACAATGTCGGCCTTTGAGACGTGCTGCGCCAGCATGGTCTCGTCTTTTACGTCCATGCGGACGGCCCTGCCGTTATTATGGCCCTTTATAATGGCTTCGGCCTTGTCCACCTCCTGATCAGCCAGAACCACTTTCAGCCCACCTTGTTCAAGCAGGTAACGAACCGCGGGCCGTGCCACCAGACCGGCACCCAAAATCAATATCTTCTTCATGAGCAATCCTTTAATTTCATTCTGTCCGTATCTTCTATTCGCCGAGCGTGTCGATGAATAAGCGGCCACGTTCCATCAGATCGTCATGGTCCGGCGGCGGTTCAAGACGCTCAAGTACCTTCAGAACGTGTTTTCTCAGGGTTGCATCCGCCGTGAGCGACCCTTTTTCATTCCATTGGTCCAGGGTCAGGGACGGCCAGATGGGGCTTTCGTAAGGCAACTGCCGGAAGAGCCTGCACGTGAGTTCGGACATGAGAAAATTACCGCCGGGGCCGATGGAACGTATTTCTTCGTAGGCCACGGAAGCATCATCCAGCTCAAATCCGTCGGCAAACATTCGGGACAACCGGATCACCTCGTCGGCATAGATCACTGCCGGCGGCGAAAAGACCATGGAGTCAAAATTCCCGCCGACGAAAGGGGCCAGGCCCACTTTGCCCAGAAGACTTGAAAAATGATTCATCCAGAACCCGCCCGAGGCCAGCAGATCAGGGCCCCATCCGGGTCCACTGCCCGATGTTCCCGAATGGGGAAGGCCGTAATGAGCCATCATTTCCGCGCAGGCCAGGTTCAACAGCATGGTATGCGGGGTATACAGGCTCATCATGTTTCTCATGTCGAACCCCGCCGGCAGGCTTCCCAGAATGACGGGCGCCCCCTCTTTGACCAGTTGGGAAAACACCAGGCCCGCCAGAAGTTCCGCATTGAGCAGGGCCAGTGTTCCCCCGGGAGTGATGGGCACCGTGGCGCCGGACATGCCGTAATTGTTGAAAATGAATGGCAATCCACGGTTGATGGCCACCATCATCTTTTCGGTTGTTTCATCGTTGAGGACCAGTGGCGAAATGGGGTTGACGTATGGGATGGCAAAAGGTCGGTCAGCCAGGTTGCCATTGATATGTTCGAGCAGATCCAGCACAGGGCCGAAACATTTATGTGCCGAGACAAGGACCACCAGCGGTTTAATGGTGTTGGCCATCATCTGTAATGTGACATGCAGATCGGCCGTTTGTTGGGAAATATCCTGGGCAATGCCCGGGGTGGCGAGCATATCGAACTGAGTCAACGTTTCCGTCAGCCGTGCGGCGGTAGCCACATGGTCAAGGGAAAAGGGCGTGACATCATCCGTTTCCGGATCCTGGAAATAGAGGTTGGTGACGCCGATACCGAATCGTGTTTCGCTGTCGGGGTGCCGGCCGACGATGAATGCCGGGCTGCCGGTGCGATCATATACTTCAACGCTGTCGGGGGCTTTTTCGATGGCCCATTGTACCCGTTCAGCTGGGATGACAACCCGATTGTCCGGCAGCACCCGGCAGCCCCCTTCTGAAAAAAGGGTTCTGGCCGCATCCGAATCCACACGAATGCCGATGTCAGACAGAATCGTCAGCGAGTAATCGTGTACACGAACACACTGGTCCCGGTTGAGGCAGTTGATGGAGGGGCTGACGTTCCCCATTATGGATCTCCTTTACGATCCTTTTTGTCCTGGGTCGGCAGGCAGGATGAAAAAAGCCTGTATTTTTTACAAAAGCGCTTTGTCTAATAACGACAGATGCTGGATATCAGCCGGGACCAAGCATCCAGTATCATCTGTGTCCAATTTATTTGCAATTTTTTGCCGCATAAGAACCCGCGATGATTTTTTGATGATGAATGACCAAGTCTGGCCTTATATTGCGCATTAAATGTGTTGTCACAAACAGGACAACACCTACCAGCCCGATGAAACGGTGTCAAGTGAATTCGGACAGGCGACCCACCCATTCAATCCGCCTGCGGCGGGTTCGATGTTCATATTTTCAGTCCCTCCCGGGATGATCCGGTCGACGGCTATTTGAGAATATGGGCGAGAAACTGCCGGCTGCGGCTGTGCTTGGGATTGGTGAATATCTCTTCGGGCGGTCCTTCTTCGATCCAGTTTCCATCGTCCATGATGAACACCCGATCGGCCACATCCCCGGCAAAATGCATTTCATGGGTTACGGCAATGATGGTCATGCCCTCGTCGGCCAGGCGCTCCATCACATCCACCACTTCTCCCACCAACTCCGGGTCCAGCGCCGATGTCGGCTCATCGAACAGCATCACCTTGGGTTTCATGGCCAGGCTGCGGGCAATGGCCACCCGCTGCTGCTGCCCGCCGGAAAGGCGTGACGGATGTTCGTCTCTTTTATCGGTGAGGCCCACCCATTCGAGAAGCTCTTCGGCATAGGGTATCGACTCTTTCCTGCTCCGACCCAGGACCGTTACCGGCCCTTCGATGATATTTTCGATGGCGGTCATGTGAGGAAACAGGTTGAAGGATTGGAAGCACATGCCCGCCTTTTTCCGGATCTGAAGGATGTGGGCATCACGCTCCTTTCCCCGTTCACCCGCCGAGATGGCCACCCCGTCCACCTCGATACTGCCGGCGGTGGGTTCTTCGAGGAAATTGATGCAGCGCAGCAACGTACTCTTGCCGGACCCCGAAGGCCCGAGAATCACGACCACTTCTCCGGATTTCACTTCCAGATCGATACCGCGCAGCACATGCAGATCCCGACCGAACACCTTGTGAAGATTGTCTATCCTGATCATCGGTTGCTTATCCTTCATCATTTTATTCTCCGGCATCAGCTTACCCTCCGATCGCCCCGGGCCATGTGATTTTCGATTCGCTCCTGAATGTACTGCAAGATGATGCACATGACCCAGTAGATCATTGCCACCATGACGAGCATTTCAAGAGACTGAAAATAGCGCCGGCCGATCTTTATGGCCCGGTAGCTCAGTTCCCATACCCCCATCAGTGATACCAGGGAGGAGTCCTTGATCATGGCGATGAATTCGTTGGATACGGGCGGAATGATCACCCGGAGCGCCTGGGGAAAGATCACCCGTCGCAGCGTCTGGCGAGGGGTCATGCCCAGGGCCTTGGCCGCTTCTGTCTGGCCGATTTTGATAGACTGGATCCCTGCCCGGACGGTCTCGGTCATGTAGGCCCCGTAGCATACACCCAGTGCCAGCACACCGGCGGGGATGGCCGGCAGGGTGAACAGACGCTGGACACCTTGGATTCCCATCTCTTCCAGGGCCATTCCTACCTGCGGTAGCGCCAGATACCACATGTAGACCTGAACCAGCAGCGGGGTCCCGCGGATCAGCGACACATAGCCGGTGGCCAGGCTGTTGGCGATGGGGTTACTGGACAGCCGCCCCAAGGCGCCAATCACGGCCAGGATGCAGGCCAGGGCAATGGCCAGGAAAGAAACCAGCAGGGTATAGCCGATGCCGGTCATGATGAATCCCAGCCAGTTGAACATGAATTTGAAATCGAGGCCGATAATCACCATGGCGGCGAACAGGCCGACCAGCAGCACGGCAAAGGCAATGACCAGGTTAACTTTGAACCGTCTGCGATCCTGGTCGATTCTGTCCAGTACAAGCTTTGCTTCCGGGGGGATGGTATCGGGTGTGGTATTCGCTAAGTCGTTCATTGGCGCCTCTCCGGGGTCTGAGAGCCTGTTTGAAAACTGATAAATCGGCTGCAAAAGCGTCGATTTCATAGTTTCAAAACGAGCTCTGAGTGGAAATCGTTGCCGGACGTTTCGTCAAAGGGCACGCCACCGATATCGGCGGTATCGCATCAGGTGACGGGAATCGTCCAACTCAGCTGCCATGGGTGACATAAAAAAACCGGTTTCCCGCCGGCAGAGGATTGACGGGAAACCGGATCGACTATTCAGGTTACAGGTTGGGGATCAGGTTGGTTTTGTAAAACCGCATGGACAGTTTGACCAATGTTCCATCTGCATACATCTCTTTGAGGATGTCGTTGAGTTTGGCCAACAGGGTGTCGCTGTTGGAACGGCTTTTGTCCAGGGCGAAACACAGCGGTTCATAGTAGGGCGGTTCTCCCAGCATTTTCAGGGGGCACCCGCTGCCGCATCCGGACTGAATCGCTTCAGCCAGAGTCTGGCGGGAGGTAAAGACGGCATCCAGACGCGCGCCATCACCCAGGGAGAGATCTTCGATGTGATTGGCATCGGTGGGATAAGTTTTCAGTTCACCCGGTTTCCAGGTCTGGTAGACGATCTTGACGTCTTCGATTTTCAGATCACGCTGCAAGTACCGCTCGTTTGTCGTCTCCGTAGCGATGCCGATTTTTTTTCCGGCCAGGTCACTCAGGGTCTTGATGGTGGTATTTTTTTTGTGAATGGCAAACTGGGCCGGCGAGCTGTAATAGGGTATGGTGAACAACAGGGCCTGTTTACGCTCGGCCGTCGGGGTCATGGAGCCGATGGACACATCCCAACGTTTTCCCCATTTCCCGGCGGTAATCAGGTCCCAGTCAGGGGTGATGAATTCAATCTTGACACCCAGCCGTTTGGCCATCTCCTTGGCAACGCTGATGTCAAAACCCTCCAGTTCACCCTTGTCGTTCAGGTAGCTCTGCGGCGCATAATTGGCATCCGTGGACACCTTGATCTCGCCCGCGAGAAGAATCTCCTCCAGCACCGTTTGACCGGCAACACTCGTACCGGCCATACACACCATCATTCCAATCAGCAATGCAACGATAAACCCGCTCTTTTTCATCTTATCACTCCTTTCAATGAGGTTGTAACCTAAGTTAAGCGATTTTTAGGGGAGCTATGTGCCAACATATTGAGATGATAAGGTTTTCAAAAAACGGAGGCATACCCGTTGGATATGTCGAGTATTTTTGAAAGCATTAGCGCTCAATAGATTTGGTGCAGAGCGAGCTAAAAATCGATCAATTTAGGTGTAACTATCCCCCGCTCTTTTGATCGGGGGGTAAACTTTTCGCAATTCCCGATAACATCTGTAACTCGTACGACTTGCTTGCTCTACATATCATTCTGGATAATATCATAAAGCATTCTTTCATCTTTATCCAGCGCCTGGTTCAAGGTATGGGTCTTGTAGAGGAAATAGTGAAAAAAATCGTGCCGCAGGCTATCCCGTCCGGCAATGACCAACCATCGGTTGCGGCCCCAGTTGATGCGGCACGCCTCTATATTTTTTGTGGTGAACATGCCGCCGATAAACGCATCTTTATCCACCACCAGGTCAAAGGAGCGCCCTCCCAAGTTACGTTCCACTACTTCATGCTGCGGGTGGATCACCTGGATGGCAAAGGTCTTGGGAAACGGTTCCATGAAAATGCACTTCACCTGCACCGCCCTTTTTTCAGCTTTTTTCAGGGCCCGGATGAGCGTTTCGGCCTCCTTTGGAAAAAGACGGATGTAAATCTCTTTCCGGGCGGCATCGATCATTTCCCCCGCCTTGTCCATGACCCGCTGATACCCGGTGATGGTCCATATGAAGTCGCTATCGATAGGCGCCTGGATCTCATCCACCAGGTCTTCGAAACGACTGAGGTCATCTTCGTAGTCCCTCCGCAATTGCTTGATCAGTTCATCGGGCGGCAGTGGAACGAATAGCCCCTTGCTGGCTTCCGCGACAAAACCTCGCTTTTTTAACATGCGAAGAATATCGTAAATTCTTGAGCGGGGGATTCCCGATCGCTTACTCAGCTGAGATCCATTTACGGGGTGGTATTGAAGGAGTGACAGGTAGGTATGTATCGCATAGTCAGACAGACCGATATTGACCATATTGTAGGAATTCTGCATGTCGGAGCCATTTGTTGTCACAAATCGTACAACTCTTTGGTTAACAGTCCGAACGCATCTTGTCAAGTTGACAAATGGGTTCCCGTTTCCCTTTATTTTCCTTCGACATCCAAGGGCACCGCTTTAGTAATCTACCCTAAGCCCTTGGCATTATCCCCGCTTCATCGATGGATTCATTATCAAAACAACATAATAGAATCTGTTTGACACCGATGGCTTTAAGGTGATATAGGTATAAAATCTGAAGAAACACCGAATGATGTTTCCAGCCCTTGAATTCCTGCATAAAGAAAATTGATCGATTTTCCCGCCGATCAAGAGTT